>JBARUR010000290.1:0-2051 GCA_049645845.1 Desulforhopalus sp.
AACCGCAAGCGTAATAATTAAAGGCTATGAAGTTGACCAGAAATGATTTGCCGGAACCAGATGTGGCGCAGCAAAAACAATTAAAGTTGGTTGCCCCTTTTGCGAAAAAGTCCAACGAAATCAACTGCCCTTTCCGGCCAGTGAAGATCAAATTTGGGATGCCGCCGGAACCGACAAAATCGCCCTGAATTGGCAGCAATGGGGTGATTGAAGGTACTGATGCGGTAAAATCACGCTCCAGATTTTCTATGTTCTTACCGTCAGCGTAAAGACAAAGAGGAAAAGATGAGATAAACAGGATTTTCAGAACCATGTTGTCTTGTTGCATCACATAGCCGTTATTCTCCCACAACCGTCTGACCCTGGTACATGAATCTCTGGCATTTTCTACATCGTCCGAAAACACCCAAAAAACGGGAATGATCTTGAGGAATTTAACACCATGTTCCAGATCATCAGCGGCCTCTATGTGTTCCGCTTGCTTACGATGAAGCAGGGTAGATAAGGAACCAACCCCTTTCTGATTGAGCATCAGATTAGTTTTTGCATGGATTGTTACATCTATCCCCTTCTGAAAGACGATATTGAAGCAATAGAGAAAATCAGTCTTGATCTGGTCAGCATCCGAGACAATGCCCCATATCCCGCCAAACAGGGAGTTGGTCTGCATCGGGTCAACTTCTTTGGGAAAGCTCTTGGGGGTCGTGCAACACCAGTATTTATCTCCAGCCTGAATATAATCGCTCCCTTCCTTGATAACGGTATCCGCATTGATAATCTGTTTCAGAATTGGAATATCAGGACTGTAGGAATTGAAGTTATGCTCTGGATAATCCTTGGGGTAGGTATTGAGCAACCGCCGCAACCATTCCATAAGGTTGCCTGGAGGCAGATTCCTGGGGTAAAGCTGGGCCGCTCTCAATGTCTCGTTGATCTGCCGCCTGATGTCAAGTAACGGTGCAATCTTCTTATTATCACCCAATTCGTCTGGCTTTGGCATACCAGACGCATCCCCAGGGACTTTAACCGCTACAAACAGCCGGAAATTTCTGACTGGAATAAAGCTACATGCCTCCAGCCCTTTTTTCCCTTCGAGTAAAAATTCAGTAACTCTTTCGGTATTGGTGACAATTATTGGTTCAGTTCTGGTTCGACTCTTTCGGTACCGCTCTATGATGGGTTCTATGTGGGAATCAGCGTGTAAAATAAACTGAATAATTGTGTCATGAGGCATCCCCGTCCTGAAAATACCCTCAAGTGAGTTCATGGCCTTTTCCCCTGCGTAGGTAAGCGGGGAACACTCCCATATCATTCCGAAGGTGCTGTCCTGATTCACATAGATTTCATGCTCCTGATCGTAAGCGACATAGTTCAGGAAGGCAGAAAAAGACTGTCGCCTGGTCAACTTAACGATATCGCTGTGTTTCAGGTATTCAGTGTTGCCGTAGAGAAGTCGCTTACAAAAGTCAATCATTGTAATGCCTTTGCCTTTTCACTTATATCTGTCAGCACCCATTGAGATTCTTTCAGCTTCAAGTAGACATAGCGAGTCATAAACAGTTCGTCGTTCTCTCCTTTGTACGGCAGCATCAGTACCCGCATGATCTTGGGTGGTTCCAGCATTGGCTTGTCCGGTTCCGCGAGGAGTTCCGTGAGTGCCTTGTAACGGCTATTTTGCGCAGTAAGCTGGTGGATGTTGGACGCATCGGGTGTAGCCGGTGGACAGGCAATCGTGTCACCGTTGGCATTCGTACAGCTAGTCTCGCTTGCATTATCAGCATCGGGAAACCTTGCCTCCTTGTAAGCGGATGGTGTAGAAATACACTTGCCGGCATCATCTCTGGTGCGGCATTTGAAATTCTCCTCGTAGGGATTGACGATTCTTCCTACCCCGCCACAACCTGAGAGAAGCAACAGGGGCAACAGCAGCAATAATGGTGGAATGACATATTGTGATTTCATAACGATTCATCTCTTTTGTAGTCTTTAATCTCCAAATCTTTACCTTCCGAGACAATGACAGTAATTTTCTTGGTCGCAGCCACTTCGAT
>JBARUR010000291.1:0-9629 GCA_049645845.1 Desulforhopalus sp.
GGCAGCACCGGCGAGGGGACTTACGATACTGAAAAGAAAATGCTTGGCGGATGCTGCATTTATCTGTAGCCTTTGTAGTGGTCAAATTCGTACCTCTAAAAAATGTACAGAGTGTTCAGTCTACAAAGAGGTATCATGACAACAAAATGTTTGCAGTCTTATTTACCTGACGAATTTGATCAAGTTAATTCAATATTTAGAAAACGTGAAGCATATTCACGATTCAAAGACCTGCTGGATAAGAAAGGTCACCTTGAGAATTGATGCAAATTTGCAGATGAGCGTTATAGAATCGCCATTAAGCAGTGGTGCATAGTCAATGATATTGAATTGAAGGTTAACCTGGATTTCTCATGATTATATGGAAGAGTCATCCGGCAAATTAATTGGGCTCTACCCGTGTGAACAAAAAATTTAAAAGGGGACTCAATGATGATCTGTCGTGTTATTTTTAATAAAAAAGGCGGCGTCGGAAAAACTACCATAACGTGCAACCTGGCGGCCATCAGTGCATCAACCGGCAAAAAAACCCTCGTGATAGACCTCGATCCCCAAGCCAATGCCAGTCAGTACTTATTGAGTGACAGATATAATGAAATTAAGGAAAAAGGCCTGACAATTTTTGACTTTTATAAAGCATCGATGGAAGGTGGCAGTATTTTCGAATTCAACCCATTTTTCTCCAATTTAAACAGCTCCAGACCTGAACCGGAATCCTTTATTCACGCAACAAAGTTCGAAAATCTTTATATCATACCGTCTCATTCAGGCTTAGCAGACATTGAGGCTCAGCTTGTCAGCAAACACAAAATCTATAAGTTGAAGGAAATGATAGAAGAATTACCCTCTTTTGAAGCCCTGTTTATCGACACCCCGCCCGCAATGAACTTTTTCAGCCAGTCAGCCTTAATCGCCGCTTCCCGGTGTTTGATTCCCTTCGACTGCGATGCATTTTCAAAAGATGCAATATTTGATGTTGGAAAACACATCGGTGATATCCAGAGTGACCATAACCAATCCCTTATAGTTGAAGGGATTATCGTTAATCAGTACGTAGCCCGGGCAAATTATCCGAAAAAAATTGTCGACGAACTGAAAGCAGATGGCCTGCCGATTCTTTCAACGAAAATTTCTTCTTCGGTCAAGATTCGAGAATCTCACCATGAATCCACCCCCATGATTTTTCTGAGTCCTGGGCATAAACTGACGCTGGAGTACCAGACTCTATATGATGAAATCAGCAGTAAAGGACCTCAAAACTGAAAACCAGCGGCTCTAATTCTGTTCCAGGGGACCTGAACCCCCGATGGGAGTTGTGCCGTAAAGCCTTCTCATGAACATTGTATTGATTTTCCGAATAATATCAGTTTTTCAAGAGGATCGACATTTTTAAATTTTTCTCTTAATCAACACAGTGTTCACCAAAGATCAGTCCACGCGGCGCCATCTTAGTCAGTATTTCGCCAGTGAACATAGCCTACAATGGTTCACTACCAAAAACTTTGAAGCTGACACCGCCTGAACTGATGAGAAAAGCGGGTTAGTCACCGGAGACGGATTACCACTGTACCTGTGGTCTTGAATGGACGCTGTCAGGTACCCGTCTGCCGGATGAACCATTAAGGATTCACGTAATTGACCTTTTAAATAGTCAGGTACTGTATTTTCTCTATTCTGTTTTCTCAATACCTGTTGCTTCAAACCCATATTTTCGAAGAATATTTTGGCCTTCCGGCGAGAGGATATACATACCAAACCGCCATGCATCAACAGATGCTTTCTTATTGATTAACAGACCGTAGTCGGCACCTACAGAAAGCTCTTCAGGTATTTTAACGATTTCAAGATCCGGAACTTCCCGCTGCGCCAATACTGCATTGGTACAATAGGTGAGGAAGATATCGGCTTTTTTATCGCTCATAACCCATCCGTACTGGTTACGCCCTTCAGGAGCCTTGGCACTGTCTGCTCCTCCGGTGAGTTGTAGAGCCTTCGCTGAAAGTGTTGTAAAGCTGCCCTTTTTGATTTTTTCTGCTTTGTTAAAAAGCTCCCAAGCGTAGTCTCCGCTTGGATCTGCTTTTGGCGTAGACGTCCCCACTTGGACTTTTTCGTCCAGCATGGTTTCAAGGAGATTGTTTGTTGTTGCCGTTATGTTAGGCTGCGCCAATCCACAAAGCTTATTACGAGCAAATAATACAACGGGGCTTCCCCATCCCCGGGCTGCAAGGCTGTTGGGGTGATTCATATTAGCAGAGGCGAAAATATCCGGATTTTGGCCTTCTTCAATAGCTTTTTTTAAAAGGCCGCTGGGACCATATTTTGCCGTTACTTTCGTATTGTAGGTTTTTTCGTACGAAGCTGCCGTTTCATTAAGGGCTGCTTTTAAGCTTCCTGCCGCATAAAGTTGCAAGGAATTGGCCGATACGGACAAAGGCAGCAAAATGCCTAAAAAAACAACAAAGAGGGCGAGCCTTTTAGCAAATTTCATCATTTTCTCCTTTTCGTATTAGCATAGTTTTCCTGCCCCTTATCTGCATTAAATCAAAGATGAACTCAAAAACGCTTCACCTCAGCTTTGGTTAACGTAGTCCATGATGACCCATTGGCACAATCGGTTCGAGTCACGGGTATTACTTGGCGGTGATTGAGGCAAACTGTTTTTACTTTGTCCTCAGCAAAGGTAATGCGGGTATCCTCCGGTAAAATTACCCCTTTGTCATCCACGGCAGCATCAACAGCAGTATGCGAACAGAGATTTTTTATACTGATAGTGTCTCCGGCTTTTCCAAGGCTTAGCCAACCACGAAATCTTCCATCATTTCCATTGAGTCTCAGTCCTATTCCTGCGAGTGCACCGACAATGCCATCACCGGTTCCGCCGTGCTCAGATAAATGTACTCCGGTTCTCTGTGCGAGTAAGTAGGCATCCTGCTTTGTTAATACAGTTCTTTTTGCTTCCAGTCCAAAGTCGATAAGCGCTTGACGGTCCAACATTTCACTTAGAACAGCAACACACAGACCGGGATCGGATCCAGGTGCTGATGTATTTTTTAGAAACTCTTTAGCGAATTGGATAACATTTAATAGGTTATCTTCATCTATAACCGCCGGGAAGCACATAGAACTATTGTGCGAGGTATATGGAATAGACTCATGGACAAAAAGCTGGTGTCGGGTAATGTTTAAACATTGCGAAGTTAGACCGTGGTGTTGCAACTTGTTAGCCATCAGTTCTGCAAGATGTCCGGAGCCCGGACTATCAAGATTGTCTGTATCATCTATGCTGAGATAAATATGCACGTTTTGTGCTCCCGGTTAGTAGAAAAAATTGGGGGAATTCGACCATTATTTGTGAATTGCACTTAACCTTTCATGGTAGTGAGTGTCAAGAACGGCAAATAAAATTGAGTCCGTTGGACAAATACTAACCAATACCAACCAAAAATAACACAGTCAACCCATTGAATTATGTAATAAAATGAAACAGGCAGCCCCTTGCCATCTTCTTTAAGAACGCCTACTATGTAGTCACCGCTTTTTCATGCGGATTAATATAATTTCCCTGGAGGATTATCTATGGCTGGTCAAATATTCTATCGTGAAAGATCAAAAGCAAAAGAAGGTTCAAGAACTCCCCGCTTCAGAGTTGTAGCTGTGAATGGCATTGATCTCAAAATTTATGGAAACCACTTTCGCAAGAAAGAATTGGCACAGATAGCCAAGGTGACCGGCACTGAGTTGGTTGCTTTGGAGCGGGACAAAAATGCGGCGACTAAAAAATAACCAGCTTTAGCTTTTTACTCTGATGGGAGGTCACAATGGCGTTGGTGCGAGAGAAAGATGGCAAGAGGTTGCATGTAAAAAGTGCTTTAATGGGAGAGAGTCTCGTCAGCAAAGAATTCATAGGGAACCTTGATATTGCTCCTCAGGAGAGACTTTACCCTGATGTTAAAATAATGAAAATCGGGGGCCAATCCATTTGTGACCGGGGTGTGAAAGCCTTACCCGCTATTCTCAAAGAACTCGTCAGAAACAGACCAGAGCACAAGATGCTTTTAACGACGGGAGGCGGTACACGGAGTCGCCATATTTATACTATCGGTCTGGAAATGGGCATGCCGACAGGAGTAATTGCCAAGTTTGGGAGTATGGTTTCCGAACAGAACGCACTGATGATTGCTACCCTTCTCTCCCCGTGGGGTGGAGTGAAAATTTCCCATGCAGATATCGTTAAACTGCCTACCTATTTTGCAGAGAAGATTATTCCTGTCATGCATGGCATGCCACCTTATGATTATTTTGCGATAAAACCCAAGGTAGGCAGGATACCCATTCACCGCACAGACGTTGGACTGGTTATTCTAGCAGATTTGATTGGTTCAAAGACCGTACTCTTTATAAAAGATGAAAACGGACTCTATACAGAAGATCCCAAGAAAAATCCAAATGCAGATTTTATTGCAGAAATTGGGGCGCAGGACCTTCTCGACCTTGATCAGGATGATCTCGTCATCGAGCGACCCTGCCTTGAGATTATCCAAAGCAGCGAAGTAATAGATAAGGTGCAGATAATAAATGGCCTGATAGAGGGCAATATTACCAGAGCTCTCAATGGCGAGCACGTTGGTACTTATATTTATAGACAATAGAACCGGAACCTCGCATTTTTCGTTTCCTCACTTCTGTCTGTCACTACTACTCTTAATTTCTGTCCCTCAATCGATCCTTCATATCTTTTCGTGAAGGATCGTACCCCTCTCGCATGTAGGGAATTCCCCTACGCCGCCCTACCGCTATTACCTACATATCTTCCTGAAATATTTAAATTTGTCCGCCATAAAGTAGTGATTGGTTGCTATTTGTCATTTCGTCGGAATTGATTGTTCCTTTATTGAATTATACTACATTACGCTTTTGTTGGACGCCTGCTTGTGCGGAATAAGCTGCTATCTATCCACGGTAACCGGGTAATAAGCCGAAAAAGTTCCGTCTAAGCTGATCAGATCACATCGCCCGGCGATGAATGATTCATAATTTCAGGAAAAGTTGAATATGGGTAAAGATTATTTTTTCAATCAGATGCAGAAGTATACATTTTCAGTGGGCGAAGCATTTGCTCTAACGGATGAGGGTGATGACAACAGCTATCTGGTGTCGAACAGCGATTCTGTCCATGCTGAAGTATATGCGCCTGAGATCAACCTTTATATAGAAGGGAGCTCAGACAGTATAGAAAAAAAGACGGAAAATATCAGAAGACTTTATGAAATACGGGCTACTGCATATGATCTCGCCCAGCAGACTGATCTGATAGCCGAAATTGGCCGCAAAGTCATACTCATTTCAGACGCCGATCAAGCTCCGCTGTGCGAAGAACTTGAGAAAAACGGATTCACCCTGCGTGTTGTTGCTCCGGAGAGCGTGGCTGAAGTATCAGGTTCAATCGGCTGCTGGAAAGTATCGGTTACATCCGGACGCGCACACGAGGTGCTGGAAGCAGACCAGGTGCTCTGGTGCGGAGGACCGAATGCCTTTACACGAAGACGTGGTATCCATGATCCGGATAAATTAGGAACTGCACAAACGGTTGCCGCACTTCTGGCTGACTCAGAAAACTCCTCCTACACGAATTTCATCAAATACAACGCATCGTTATGTCAGTATCATCACCGGAGAGCCTCTGTCTGCGGTCACTGTGCCGATCTTTGTCCCACTGGGGCCATCTCGAAATATGGCATCCTGAAGGAACTTGCAATTGCTGATATTGACTGTAATGGCTGCGGTGGCTGTGTTGGAATCTGTCCGACCGGAGCAATCGATTACGCTCCTCTACCGAGGAACGCTTTTCAAAGTATAAGTTCCTTCTATAAAGACCGCAGTGCTCTGATATTGCCCGGCAGCATTATTAAAGCGGATCTGCAGCTTAATCTGCATGAAAACGTCCTGCCTTTATTCCTTGAGAACATTGATTTCCTTGACGAATGTCACCTCCTGTCGCTTCTGCAAAAGAGCGGCTATCCGATTATTATTTATACCGATACAATGTCGCTGATTGTAAAAAATGTCATTTCTCTCCTCAACGACATATTCCTTAAAAAATATAACAGGCCTGCCATATTTGTATGCTGCAATGAGATGGAACTGTCTGAGGTTGCCAGTCGGCTGTCTCCTTTTCCCGAAATCATTTATGACCTCGATGAGCGTTCACTCGGTAAGCGTGAGATCTTTGCCAAACGCTTGGCACATTTGGTGGGAAAGGATGATTTCGGCAGTGTCGCAACAGGACCATATCTCCATTATGGTTCCATTCACATTGACGAAGAACGGTGCACGCTCTGCCTGAGTTGTGCCGATGCCTGTAATACCGGTGCCTTAAAGGTGTATGCGGAAGACAATACACTGCGATATACCCCTGCTCTTTGTACGGTGTGCGGGTATTGCGAATCAACCTGCCCCGAAAGCAACTGTCTGCATATAGAGAAAGATCTGCTCGGATTGCGTCCTGATTTTTTCAGGCAGAAGGTGATGGCAACAGATGAGATCTTCAATTGCGTCGAATGCGGCAAAGGATTTGCACCGGCTAAAGCCGTTAACAAAATAGCCGCCATGATGCAGCCGTTATTTGGCGAAGACCATGTTCGTATTAAATCCCTTTACTGCTGTCCGGATTGTAAGGCCAAGCTGATGCTTGAGTCGGTAAGAATTGAAAACACATTATAATAGGGAACATATGGATACAACAGCCATAAACAAAGCAAGAATTATATACTACGGACTCTTTTCTTCCTTGTTTTCCTTTAGCATGGGAAAGAAGAAGTATGAGACCATCGTCAATGCCGTGGACCTATTGCAACGAAATCCCATTGACGAGCAAAGCGAGAAAGCACTGTCCAATATGAAACGACGGTTAGCCAAGGGCGGATACGCCGCTTTGCAAAACGAATGCGACAGGGTGTTTTACAGCCCAACGACCTCCCTGGTTCCCATGACGGCTTCGTATTACCATGAACAGCGGGATGATGGACATAAACGAGTCGAGATGATCAATTACGTCCTTGAATCTAAATTTCGTCGCAATGCAAAGATATTCAAGGAGCATGAAGATCATATCGAATTCGTCATGCAGTTTCTTCAGCAACTACTGAATGAAGAGGTGCAGGGTGATACGGCCGCCCGCCAGCTGGCAGCAAAGGTCTTTGCCAATATCCTCAATGAAATGGTCGATGAGTTTGCCGACAAGCTTTTTCGCCATGAAAAAAGTTATTTCTATAAGCAGGTGGTGCTGGCCCTGCGCTCGTTTATCGATTTTGAGCGGGTCTATTTGAATATTTCCAAACCGGAAAAGAAGCGGATACTCACATCACGGGAAGTGGAACAGGCCAAAGGGAAAGATAAAGACAGGCAATGCATTCAACTTAGTTCCTGATCATGCCATAAGTTTAAGCGTGAGTTTTTTTTACAATTAAATATGCAATTTTTGCATATTTAATAATGGTTCAAAATTTTACAAAAAAAAGGAGGACGCATGCTGGAAGAAAGAAGGAGTTTTCTCAAAACAACACTCGGAGTTACCGCTCTGGGAGTTGGAACGCTGATATCTGCAAAATGCGGTATTGCCGGTGAGAATGAAAGTGCCGGCAACAGCTCTAACGGCGTGGTGATAGGCCATTCCCCTAAAAAGGAAATACTGTACAAAAAAACTGCTGACTGGGATGTCTACTATAAGGCAGCCTACTAAGAGGAGGATGATTCGTGATTAATAAAGCATTTAGTAAAATGTCCTCAAAAATCGGCAGAAGATCGTTTCTGAAGCTGGCGGCTGTTGGCACCGCTATGGGGGCTACAACGGCTTTTACTTCGGGTAATGCGCTCAGAGCTGCAACTGAAGAGGAAATTAAAAACCCGTTTCCGGGATCAAAAAGGGTCAAGACAATCTGTAGTATCTGCTCTGCAGGTTGCGGCATTATCGCCGAGGTTCAGAATGGTGTATGGGTACGACAGGATGTCGCCCAGGACCATCCGATAAGCCAAGGCAGCCATTGCTGCAAAGGCATTGATCAGATAGACCTGATCAAGAGCAAACAGCGCATCAAGAGTCCTTTGAAGAAAGTCAACGGCGAGTGGAAAAAGATTTCCTGGGAGCAGGCGGTCGATGAGATTTCCTCTAAAATGCTATCGATCAGGGAAGAGAATGGTCCGGATGCTACCATGTTCCTCGGATCTGCCAAATTCAATCTGCAACAGGCCTATTATTTTAGAAAATTCGCGGCAATGTGGGGAACGAATAATATCGACCACGTTGCCAGGATCTGACACTCCGCTACGGTCGCAGGTGTGGCCAACACATGGGGTTACGGTGCTATGACTAATCACTTCGGTGATGTTGTAGGACATTCTAAGGCAATGCTGGTAATTGGGGCAAATTCGGCTGCGGCAAATCCCATCGGGATGAAGCATTTCCTCCAGGCGAAAGACAGAAACAACGCGCAGTTGATCGTGGTCGATCCGGTCTTTACCAAGACGGCAGCCAAAGCGGATCATTATCTGCGTATAAGGACCGGTACAGACGTGGCATTTGTTTACGGACTCATGCATGTCATTTTCAAAAACGGCTGGGAAGACAAGGAGTACATCAAGAACAGAGTTTATGCGATGGACGAAATCAAGGCTGAGGCAGAAAAATGGACTCCTGAAGAGACAGCCAATGTCACAGGAATTCCGGCTGATAAGATTATCCAGATCGCCACACTTCTGGCTAAAACCAAACCGGCAACAGTTGTCTGGGCCTTAGGTATAACCCAGCACAGTACCGGTACCTCCAATACCCGGATTTTGCCGATCCTGCAGCTGGTTCTAGGCAATATGGGTAAGAAGGGAGGCGGCTGTAACATTATCCGTGGTCATGACAATGTCCAGGGTTCAACGGACATGTGCTGCCTTGCCGACAGCCTGTCCGGCTATTACGGACTCGCAGAAGGATCGTGGAAATATTTTGCCAAATCCTGGGGCGTCGATTTCGACTGGTTGCAAAAACGCTTTGCCGCACCTGAGTGGATGACTGCCAAGGGCTTCTCTTTAGCAAAATGGTGGCAGGGTGTTCTACAGGAAGAAAAAACCTATTCGTCCAGTCCCATCCGGGCGTTATGGGTCCAAGGCAACGGCATTACCTCCATGGCACAGACAGTCAAGGTCCAGGAAGCTCTCAACAAACTTGACCTGCTGGTCATTGCCGATCCGTTCGTCAACGAAGCTGCAGTAATCACTGACAAAAAAGACGGCATTTATATCCTGCCGGTAGCCACCCAATTCGAAACCGAAGGCAGCGTTACCGCGACCAACCGTTCCTCGCAATGGCGGAGCAAGGTTGTAGAACCGCTCTATGAGAGCAAGCCTGATCATGAAGTTATGTTTCTTTTTGCCAAAAAATTCGGCTTTTACGATGAATATACCCGAGCGATGACGTTCGACGTCAAGGCCCGGGAGCTGACCAAGGTAAAAGATGAATTCCTGTGGCCGGACGATGCATCCGGGGAAATCGCCAGAACTATCAAGACCATCGGCCTGGGTGGCTGGACTCCCGAGAGACTCCGGAAACACCAGGAAAACTGGCATATGTTCGATCCAATATC
>JBARUR010000292.1:0-1570 GCA_049645845.1 Desulforhopalus sp.
TGGAGCCTGCACTGAGCCAGCTTCCGATGCCCGGATTTGGCTAGACTTCAAAAAGCCGTTCGACATTAGCCCTGTACACTTCGGGAGTGTTGCTTTTAAGGATTTTTTTGAGCAATTTGTTATTGCCCGGAAAAGAATGAATAAGATACAACCAAAGGTGTTTCACTCGACCGAGCAGGTGGCTTGGGCCGGAGAGCCGTTCGGTATACCTGCTGAAAAGGTCGTTATGGAAATTGTAGAGGCGTAATTTTCTTTTTTCTTCAGATTGTTGCGGATACCCCTTTATCTCTTCTGTAAGAAAAGGGTTGCTTAAAGCCCCTCTGCCGATCATCCAACGGTTGACGGTGGGGAAACGGGCGGCAAGTGACCTGAAGGTTTCGATGTCGTTAATGTCGCCGTTATAGGCAAGCGGATGTTTGCTGAGCTGTTGGCAGATGGCAAAACCTTCCGGATCTGTCGTCCCTTTATAGAGCTGTTTGCCAAGCCTAGTATGAATAATTATCTCTTTTAACTTGAAGCGGTTAAGTTCCGGCAACAATGCTCTGGTTTCGGAATGATCGTTAAAACCCAGCCTTGTTTTGATCGACAATTCTATCTCCAGTTCAGGTAATACCTTGTCGAGCAGGGCAACGATCTCATTTGGAAAAGGAAGGAGGCCGGAGCCTCTTTTTTTGCGCGCGACCATGGGTGCCGGGCAGCCGAGGTTCCAGTTGATATGCCTGTATCCCAGATCCGCCAGGCGGCGGGCCAGGACAAGAAAATCATCGGCATCTGTGTGAAGCAGCTGGGGGACAATCGGCAGGTTGCTGTTGTTTTCCGGCAGGACATCGCGGATCTGTTTATCTTCGTACAGCGATTTTTTCTGAGGCGTGATAAACGGAGCCACTGCCGCGTCAAAACCCTCAAAATGACTTACCAGGGTTTCCCGAAAAAGAGCGTCCGTCAGTCCCCTGATAGGGGCAAGATAGAGAAATGGTTGTTCCGGCTGATTCATATAAATGAGTATGTGTAAAAATGAGAGGAGAGAAATATTTTTTCTTTGGCTGGATATGGTATCTTTAGGAGCTTACACAAAGAGAATTTGAAAAGGGTTATCCTCAAAAGATGCTCGCATAACCCGAGATTTGTAAACGTTTACCAGATATTGATGGGAATATAGTCAAGAGACGAAGGAAAGAAAAGGGTGTATCGCATAGCGCTGGAAAAATTATCGGAATGCAGCAAAAGTTATCCTGCAGAATTGCTGCAGGCTCTGCAGCGGATTGTTGGAAAGGATGCTGGACATATATATATGGTGGGCGGTACCGTTCGCGATTGTCTACTGGGGCGGGTCTCCCATGATCTGGACCTTGCCGTATCCGGTCGGGCATTGAACAGTGCGAAACAATTACAGCGTGAGCTTGGAGGAGGAACCCTTATTGATCTTTCCGGGCCTGAAGATGAAGCATTTCGGCTAGTGTGGCAAGGGGAACAAATCGATTTTTCTACCTTTCGGGCAGGTGCTCAGTCCATTGAAGAAGATCTGCGGTTAAGGGATTTTACCATCAATGCCATGGCGGTGCAGCTTCCG
>JBARUR010000293.1:0-4788 GCA_049645845.1 Desulforhopalus sp.
CCTGGCTCGACACAGGCACCCACGATTCGCTTCTTGATGCGAGCAAATTCATTTCGGTCCTTGAAAAAAGACAGGGCTTTAAGGTTGCCTGCCCTGAAGAAATAGCCTATCGGCAGAAATGGATCGACAGGCACCAGATCGAGCGCCTGGCTCAACCAATGATTAAAAACGGATACGGCAAATACCTGTTGCAGCTGCTGAAAGAAAGGAAAATTTAATGAAGGTCACACGTCTTGATATTCCTGATGTATGTCTCATCGAGCCAAGGGTATTTGGTGATGACAGAGGTTTTTTCTTTGAAAGCTTCAATCAGCAGCAATTTAATGAAGCTACCGGTAGAGAGATAATTTTCGTGCAGGATAACCATTCCCGCTCTGCACAAAATGTTTTGCGCGGTCTGCATTATCAAATCAGCCGACCACAAGGAAAGTTAGTGAGGGTAGTGCAGGGCGAGGTATTCGATGTGGCTGTCGATATTCGAAAAAGTTCCCCAACCTTTGGCCGGTGGGTGGGGGAAATACTTTCAGCAGACAACAAGAAGCAGCTTTGGATACCAGAAGGCTTTGCCCATGGTTTTCTAACTCTTTCCGACCATGCCGATTTCCTGTACAAAACTACAGAATATTATGCTCCCGAATGTGAGCGCTGCATCCGCTGGGATGATCCCGAGCTCTCAATAAAGTGGCCGCTGTCCCGTGAACCTCAGGTATCGGAAAAGGATAATATCGCCCTGACTTTTGTTGAAGCGGAATACTTTCCCTGATTGTTATCTCCCTGCAACGCAATCTCCACAGGAGCTTCTCAGCGTAAATCCTTCACCCTACCTTGACCACCAGAACCACAACTCTTTCATCTTCGAGATGAGCGAGAATCCTGAAATCTCCAACCCGAAATCGCCCAAATTCCCTTTGTTGGCCTTTCAGCGCTTTTCCTTGTTGCCTGGGATTCGGTGCCACTCGTGCTCGCAAAAATTCTACTATTCTTTTTGCATTCTGTTTGTCAATTTTTTCTAGCTGTTTCACAGCATCCGAAGTGAACTCAATCTTCCGGGCCAAGGTTTTCCTCCAGCTCGTCTAAAGGTATCGCTTTTTTACCTTTCGTTAAAAAACTTTCATAAGCCGATTCAGCGAGATACGCATCCTCCATATCCTCCAGCGTTCTTTCTATCGCTTCACGGACGTAATAGCTTTTAGGCCTGTTCGTGACTTTGGCCAGATGACTAAGTCTCTTGTCTGAATCAGCAGTTAACCTTACCGATAACATATTGGTTCTTCTCAATTATTTTATTTGTTAGTAAAAAAAATAACCCTTAGGTTTACGTCATTCCGGGCTTGATCCTGATGTTTTATGGAAAAAAGAAAACGAGATCTGAATGAAGGTCATTATCGACTTCCATATCTTTCTCTGGTCTCTCGGAGATCCAGCCAGGATAGAAAAAACGCAACAAACCAATTTACCGACTTTTTTCAATTCCTTCACAAAAGAACTAACAGATCGCGCAAAGACCTTGTAAACTTTGCTTGGAAAATAAACTTGAAATCTTCGAAGCCTGACCCCCAGGCATTTGGCCCCAAACGCGCACGAATCTGACGCGTTCACGAAATTTTATGTTACGTTTATTGTGAGTTTCTTACCTAAAGCTTGAGCAAACCTTTCTAAGGTAGACAATTTTATGTCTTCAGCATGGTTTTCGATACGAGAGATAGCTGTTTTTTTTGTATTAAGTTTTTTAGCTAATTGCTCCTGTGTAAGACCGGCTTCTTCCCTTGCTATTTTGAGGACTACTCCAATTTTAAATTCTTGATATCCTGCATCAAAGTTCTCTGCAAATTGAGGATCACGAGTTTTTCTCTCGGAAATATATGTTTTTAAGTTTTTCATTTTACATTTCCTCTCTTTAAATATTCTCTCTTACGTTGCTCTGCTATCTTGATGGCTTGCTTAGGCGTTTTCTGTGTCTTTTTTTGAAAGGCATGGTTCAAAACGATGAGCCTTTCGCCTTCAAAAAAGCCTAAAAATCGATAAATATTGTTTCCAATTGCAATTCTCACTTCCCAAAGGTCATGTGTGTTCACAAGTTTTTTGAAATACTTTGATGGGATTGTCGGTAACTCTTCCACCAACTTTAGAACCCAAGCGGCTTTCTGTGCTTCCTTTGGTGGCAATTCTTCCAGAAACTTAATTACCGGTGAATTGCCGGTTTCAGTTTCATAAAATAGTATTTCTCTCATATTTACATGTTAACATGCCTGTTAACTTTGTCAATGGGATACAAACAGTGAACAAAGCAAGGGATGTCCGGGGTAAAACCAGACAAAACCAAGCTGTATCGCCGCTGCCATTCCGCATCACCACAGTCATTCCGGGCTTGAATCCGGAATCCATAGTCGATGATAAGCAATGACCTAAACCGTCATAATCCCATAACCCCAGAAGCACTAAACCATCGGATATAATTTTGGAAACCACCGTTCAAGCGCATCTATCGGAAAAGAGAGAATGAGCGGGGTGCGGGTGGTTTCGGATTTCAGGTAGCCTTTTTTAAGAAGTTCGGCTACGACCATTCTGGCCATACGTTCTCCATATCCCGTGATCTCTCCGGCACGGCCACGCTGAACCTCACCGGCTAGAAGTGCTTCGCGCAAAATAGGGAATGATCCCTTTAAAAGGGAGCCTGCCTGCACCTCATCTTCAATATGGCGTTGCATACGGCGAAGAAGATCCTTCGGTTGAAGCAGAGAGGACATGTATTCAACCTGATCAATGCAGACGGTTAGAAAAAATCCACAAAACTCTGTTAAGGCTTGTGATGATAATGCACCACGTCCGTCAAGATCGCCTCGCCGGGGAGCATCTGCTGCCATCAAAAGAGCTTTATAATCTTCAACATGTCGCGCTAATCCCCGCGCCACTGACCAGAGGCTGCTACCGATTCCGCAACGTAAAAGTGAGGCGTGCGACATGAGTCGAGCGACACGTCCATTGCCATCATAGAAAGGATGTATCCATAGCAGCCGATGATGCATTGCTCCAAGAGCAATCACTTGACGAACCCGCGAAAATTTTTTGATATCATATGCCTCATCGAACCTTCGTAAAAAGATTGGCAAGGATTCAGCTTTCGGCGGAATATGTCTTCCAACCTGCACGCCGCTTTTTCGTAATTCGCCCGGAATAACTTGCAAAGACTCACCAGTATCCGGATTTCGCACCCAAAGCAATTCTTCGGGAAGCCGTTGACAGAATTCACGATGTAACCAGGCGATATATTCTTGACTTGCCGGCTCGATCGGCAAATCATCATGATGATCGATTAAACGCTGAACCTCAATATGGGCCACAGCTTCATGCTGCAATAACCTTCTTTCCGAATCGGCAGAATAGTCGGCATGAATAAGTGCACGATCAATGTCACGGGGGTGAGTATCGTGCCCCTCGATGAGGTTGGAATAGTAACAGTTCATCGATCGTACAAGGTCACCTATCCCCAAACGTACTGATGGTGCCAATTGACTGGCCAATCCACTGGCTTTTGTTGCCAGGTCAATGGCAAGATCTTCCAGTTTTCGATGGCCATCCGGTGGCAGCATGGGCTCAATAGAGCTAATGTTCTCTGGAATTGTCATGGTATTTAATTCTGTTTGATTTTTGCCGGAAATGAAAAACAGTTTAATTATAATAAATCAATATGTTGTTTGGTGCAATGGGAGAAATTATGCCGGTTTAATTGCCGGTTTAATTGCCGGTTTATTCACTAGGCATCACAGCTAAAGTCCTTTGTAACGCAAAATTAACACGATGCACATAGAAATGCGGATCAGAGAGGTGTACAGCCATTTCCGGACCAATAGTCATCGGCGATCACCTTTTAAACTAGGTTTAATCAGGTAATTTGTGTTAATCTGGAGACAGATAAAAAATTAAAGCACGACCGCGACAGCACTGGCTCACGTGGATTTTGTCAGATGTTGAGACCCTACAAAATGAGGAGTCAAAGAATGAACAGAGAGCGCGCTCTTGAACTACTCTCCCAAAGCAAGGCTGACTTACAGGCCCGTTTTGGTGTGACGAAGCTGGCGCTGTTTGGCTCAATCGCCCGAGATACGGCGACCATTAAAAGTGATGTTGATATTCTTGTCGCTTTTGATGGGCCTGCCACCTCCAAACGCTATTTTGGTGTGCAATTCTACCTTGAAGATTTGTTAGGTTGCCCGGTCGACTTGGTCACTGAAAAAGCCTTACGACCCGAACTCCGCCCATACATCGAGCAGGAACAAATTAATGTCTGATGCCGCCAAACGCGAATGGCGTTTCTATTTAGACGACATGATCGAATTTGCTGAGAGAGTTCTTACATATACCGATGGTTTTGAGCGGGCTGGTTTCGTGATGAGCGGGCTTACCTATGATGCCACCCTGCGCAATCTCGAGTTGATCGGTGAAGCCGCCACCCACATCCCGGACGAAATTCGCAATTCTCACCCGGCAATCCCCTGGCGGATGTGATTATCGCCACTCGTAACCGTCTTATTCACGGTTACCTCGGTATCGATGATGAAACAATCTGGAGTATCATTCAGGATGATGTGCCGGAATTGCTGCCAATGCTGGAAGATCTAAGAAACGAGTTGCAATGATGAATTATTTAGGGGCTATCCCGTATTTCAAGGCTGGCCCCAAACCGCAAGGAAAGTGTATTCTATACGATTCGGATAACATAAAGACTTACAGGCAGTAATAATAGTGGATGATGTTTGGTTATGTTGAAAGCAGGCATCAACGATCGCG
>JBARUR010000294.1:0-1528 GCA_049645845.1 Desulforhopalus sp.
TCCTCTTCAATGACCACTTCTCGATCTTTCTTGCGAATCACTCCGTCTATAGGAATACCATCATCAAGCTGAATATATCGATTAGAATTATCCCTGTTCTTTTCAATCCATTCCAAAGCTTCCAGCACAGGCCGATGTTTTGTGTTTCCTGAGCAAAAGGTTAGAGATTCAAGTATTTTCGGAACCATACGCCTATAGTGCCTGCTATAATAGGACCGAATAATTGTGTGTACCCGGTGCTTGTATCCTGGGCCGGAAGCCTTGAACTCTTTGAGCAAGTTCTGCAGGATATTTTCTCCAGCAACGGGATATATTACATCTTTTACCTGTCCCTCTGGATTCAGGAGTGTTGCCTCGGCAATCCTGAAAAGAAGAGTCGTTTTACCGTGGACCTTGTGAAAGTCTCTCAACAACTCTTTCGTCAACTTCCGCTCTGCCTTAACAGTAAGGCGGTGGACGATCAGGATAAATAATTCAATCAAACCATCAATTATTTCCCTTTGCCGGAAGTATAAAAATATCCCTAGCAGGGAATACCTGATTTCAGGGGGGTGTTGCTTGACCTCCCATGCACTTTCACTGCAGATACGCTGATAGTAATCTTTTGATGCTTTACTATTGATTGTTTGAAGAAGTTTGAAGGGGAGATCAAGCGAGCGAATGAAATGCAATTTTTCGATTTCAACCAGTACACTGTCAAGTCCAATACGGCCAGGATCAGCCTTCAGGTTGTTGAAATCATCTGCTCGATCAGTAATCTCAAGACAAAGAGACATTTTTTCCTTTGAGAAGGGGGGAAGAGTATCACTGATAGTGACGAATAGATCCTTCTCATATAGATTAAATGCTGCTCGGGTAAGACGGTTTAGCTCCGTTGATGTAGGGATCTCTATTTTGTTTTTCGAAAACCAGCCAAATGCTTGTTCGGTTGCTTCTTCAACGTTTATTCCACGAGGATACACTTCCTCTGTGAGCCAATCAGTAAATACACGCTTGTCATGGGACGTGACCCGTTGAATACCGAGAAAATTGAGGATTTCTGTGCGATGCCGCTTGCTAGAACGCCCTGTAAAATCATACGATTGAATATCAGTACCTTGCAAATCGAGTTGATTTGCAAGGTACTGTAGGGGAGGGCCAGATATATCCGATCGATTATTCAAAAAACGACCGGTCAAGTGATAGTTTTTGAGTTGGACAACGAAACCAAGATGATTTCTTGCTGGCTTCGTTTTTAGAAGATTCAACTCATCATGTTTTAGAGACCAAACGGCGGCTAACTCATCAGTATCCCAAATTCGTTTCATGGTAGATCTCCCAATAAAGTGTGAAGATCTAGTAAGATACTGGAATGTTGATCATCTTGTCATGCTAAAAGTTGGCACTTATCGCAGCTACCCGGTCATTGGGCCGAACTTGTTTGCCGGATCAATTCCCACGCCGGTATCTTTAATACAAAGGGATACATAGGAAGGATCGGATTCGGTCCTGATGCTGATTTTTCCGCCGCCTTCGCACGCATCAATTG
>JBARUR010000295.1:0-2418 GCA_049645845.1 Desulforhopalus sp.
TTTCATCAAAGAGCGCGGTCTGCAGGAAAGGGAGAATTTTCTGTTTGTCGGTAAATATTTCTCCTTTTTCAAGGCCTTCTTCAATTTCCTGTTCAGGAAAATTTTGGCCAGGAAAAAAATGGCGAAGTTGCTGTTGAATGTCGTTAATCATTTTTACCTGTAAAAGATAGGAACATTTTCGGTAGAGGACACATTTTTAAAACTATAGCAACCAGCATAAAAATGGAAGTAATTTTCATTGAATCAGGAATAAGAATCTCTCCCACTATTTCAATTCTTCTCTAAATCGACACAATGTTCATGAGAAATGCGGGCTCGAAATAAAAGGGGTCGATGGGAAATCCTGCATCATTTAATTTCATAAACTATATAAGCTCTTACAGAGCTTTAAATCTATGAACAAGAGGAGCAGATAAATAAAAATGAAACAGCTCACTACTCCGCGTATGGATCAATGCATAGGCTGTCATTCATGTTCATTGGCCTGCGCTCGTCTCATCCACAAGAAAATTTCCTGGGACACGGCGGGAATTCGTATTCATTCCTCAGGAGGACTCTCGACAGGCTTTGTCGCCAACAGATGTTTGGCCTGTGATCCTCCTCCCTGCGCTAAAGTCTGCCCTACCGGTGCTTACACCGACCGGCCCGGTGGTGGAGTTATCGTGAAAAAAAGTTTGTGCATTCAGTGCGGAAAATGTGTTGATGCATGTCCTGTTGATGCTATTTACCGAGATCGCGGAGGCGATGTTTATGTCTGTATCCATTGTGGCCAGTGTGTACAGTTTTGCCCGCAGAATTGTCTGGAAATGGTGGACAGCAGCAGTATAGAAGAGGTGCTGGTATGATTAGACAGGAATTTCGAATACTTCTGGTAGATGCCGCAACCACCAAAGGAAAAGTCGTTCTGCTGGATGGCAGAAATGAAGTGGCTGGAGGCAGCGGGCTTGCAGCCCTGCTTTACATGAAATATGGCCAGCCTGAACTTCCCTGGAATGACGAGTCGCAGCCGCTGATCTTTACTATAGGACCCTTGACCGGCTATTTCCCGCTGATGAGTAAAATGGTCTGTTCGTTCAAGTCAAACTATCACGGTGAATATACTGAGAGTCATGCCGGAGGACGGGCAGCTCTTGCTCTGCGGTTTTCCGATCTTGATGCACTCGTCATAGTAGGCAAAGCCAAAAAACTGAGTTGTCTTGGTATAGGTGCGAACCATCTTGAATTTAAAGATGCCGGCTTTCTGAGAGGGACAGATGCGGAAAGCTCCGGAAAACTTATCCGAAGAATGTTTAAGGCGGGCAGTGGTCACCGATCCATCATGCGAATCGGTCCGTCCGGTGAAATAGGTTCGGCTATGGCCTGTATTAATGTTGATTCCTATCGGCATTTCGGCAGGATGGGCGGTGGTGCGGCCATGGGAGCAAAAAATCTTAAAGCCATCGTCATTCACGGAGACAGTCATTTCAAGATACCGCCCGGAAAAGAATATTCCCGCTTATTCAAGGAAGTATATAAGAAGGTCACTTCAACGGATATGATGCGAAAGTATCACAATCTTGGGACTCCGGCTAATCTGCAGGGACTCAATGATATATCTTCTCTTCCCTGGAGAAACCTGCAACAGACTAGCGATCCTGCAATCTCGACAATAAACGGAACGAGCTTTGCCGATCAGACACTTCTGCGCAATGGCGCCTGTTCCGGTTGTCCTGTCGGCTGTATTCATATAGGTTTTATTCGGGAAAAAATGGCTGCAGATAATCGCTACCACTATCATCAGGTGGCTTACGACTATGAACCGATCTTTGCGGCAGGAACAATGCTGGGTGTGACCAACACTTTTGATGTCCTGCGAATTCTCGATATCATGGAGAAAGTGGGGCTTGACGCAATGTCCGGCGGAGTTGCCCTTGCCTGGGCAACGGAGGCAACGGAACAGGGGCTGATCTCTGACAAAGAAACCCTGGTTACTCTTGCTTTCGGAGATGCTATAGCCTATCAGCAGGCGGCGCGGCACCTTGGCAGGGGCAGTAATGACTTTTATCGTCTTCTTGGACAGGGCACGCTTAAAGCAGCTGCTGTGTACGGAGGTGGAGAATTTGGCTGTGTCCTGGGTCAGGAGATGGCCGGTTATGCTACCGGAGAACTGTTTTTCGCCGCCCAGACCTTGGGATTTCGACACTCTCATCTGGATACGGGGGCATACAGTTATGATCAAAAAAATTCCGATAAAGACATATCGAGAGCAGTTGATTTTTTAATTGATGATGAACCCGGCCGTGCTTTCCTTACGTCAATGGTTGGATGTCTGTTTGCCAGAGCCGTTTATACCGAAGAGCAGCTGGCGGATTGTCTGATGGCTGTCGGGTTCGATACTTTATCCGGTTCTATTTCAAAGACATCTGAGTATATTCGCGC
>JBARUR010000296.1:0-79501 GCA_049645845.1 Desulforhopalus sp.
GTTCCTCCCGCATTTCCACAACACAATCCTGATCTCCTTCAAGGGCGGCAAGTGCTGCATACTGAGACGGTGTAGGCGCGCAGATCGTTGTGGCATCGTGGACTTTCATTATCTGTTCCATCCATCCTTTTGCTGCAGCCACCCAACCTACCCGCCACCCTGTAAGCGCGTATTTCTTTGATAAGGAAGAGATCGAGATAACATTGTCCCTAAACTCCTCTATACTGAAGGGGTTGAGCGGCATATTACCCTCATAAACCAGGTAATCGTAGGCCTCATCGGTGATGATGACAAAATTATTATCCATAGCCAGGCGGCACAAAGCAAGGATCTGTGAATCGGGAAAAACTGTGCCGGTTGGATTTCCCGGATTGCAGAGAATTAAGGCTCGAGTCCCGGAATTTATAGCCTGGCTGATGGCTTTAAGGTCCAGACCCCATGTCTCCGTGAGCGGGACAAACTTTGGAATACCTCCTGCCAGCATGATCTGTTCGGTATACGAAGCATAGGTTGGAGACGGCAGAATAACTTCATCTCCCTGATCAACAACCGTCAGTATTGTGGCCAATAAAGCTTCTATCCCACCGACAGTGACACAGAGTTCGCTCTCGGTATCAAACGTTATATTCTTCTGAGAGAATAGATACCTACCGATACTTTTTCTCAGCGCAGGCATACCGGTTTGCAGGGAATATTTGCTGCAGCCCGGATCTTCTTTCATTACTTTAATCACCGCCTCCAGTATATGAGGAGGAGTAGCAAAAGAGGGAACACCCTGACCTAAGGAGACACAGTCATCCATGCAGGCAGCGATAAGAGCCATTTCTTTGGTTGCGGAAGGGGCAATATTGCGCACTCTCCGACTCACCGGGTAACGAGGTGAAGGAATATCTGTAAAGTCCATAAAGTGTGTTTTAAAGATCTGGAAATATTTTACCTGGATTTAATATCAGGTTGGGATCAAAAAGTTTTTTGATACTTTGTTGCAGAAGAATGCTGTTTTCGGAAAGTTCCATAGTCAGATAACGGGACTTGGCGATGCCGATGCCATGTTCTCCGGAGATTGTTCCCTGTAATTTTAATGTCAACTCAAGCAAGTCCTTGGTTCCCTCACGGGCTAAACTCTCCCTGGCAAGATCCTGAGTGGTTATATTGAGATGAATATTACCGTCACCGGCATGGCCGAAGGCAAAAACCTCAATACCATATTTCTTTTCATAAAAAGGCAATGCATCGACAAGCTCGGCTATGGCGGTCAGCGGTACAACAATATCTTCCGGGATATAAAGCTTTGCATATTCATGGATGCGCAGGCTGACCTGACGGCGAACAGCCCATATTTTGTCCCGCTCCTTTTTACTGGCCGCCATGATCAGCTGAACAGCTCCTGCTTCTGCAGCAAGTGAACTGATGGTTTCAATCTCGGCATCAATCTGACTTTGTACCCCGTCGATTTCAATGATCAGGATGGAAGGTTTATCTCCCGGCAGGGAAAAAGGCAGCAGTTCTCCGATAAGCGAGAGGCATCTATGATCAAGAAATTCTATGGCGCTCGGCAGATGTCCGTGTGCCATGATAGCTGCTACACAGTTCATGGCCGAAACCATGTCTTTAAAAACGCACATCATGCCGGTGGTGGCAGCTGGCTTGGGAAGAAGTTTCAAGGTAAGTGAGGTGATAATCCCTAAAGTGCCTTCGCTGCCGACCAGTAAATTGGTGAGGTCATACCCGACGACGCCTTTTCTGGTTTGAACTCCTGTTGTGATGAGTTGGCCGTTTGGCAGAACCGCTTCCAAGCCGAGTATATAATCACGGGTAGTGCCGTATTTAACGCAGGCCGGCCCTCCCGCATCTGTTGCAGCGTTGCCGCCTATAGTGCTCTGGTCCATTCCGGCTGGATCAGGTGGATAAAACAGTCCCGCACGATCGGCGGCATCGCGGACGTGCTGACTGATCGCGCCCGGCTGCACCTTCATAATAAAATTTTTCGTGTCAATCAGTTCAATTTTATTGAGCCCCATGGTCGACAGGACCACCCCTCCTTTGGACGGTAAACAGCCTCCCGCCAGCCCGGAACCTCCTCCTCGAGGGGTAACCGGAAACCGATAGGTATTCGCCAATTCCATTAAGGCCTGAATATCGCCGACGTTTTGAGCACAGACAACCAGCTCGGGACTATAATTAAGCTTTGAGGCATCGCTTGCATATTCAACAAGTGTTTCAGGGATACTGACGATAGATTCAGCACCTATCCTTTCCCGAATAGCAGCTATAATTTCTTCAGTGACAGGTGAATATTCAACCATCATAATCTCATAATAAATTTAGAATAAAGTACTCTCTATTGTAATGGTCAATGGTTGACCAGACTCAACCATGCTCAACCATGACCAAAGCCCGGCACATACAATCGCTGTTCGATTTTCTTCAGGATAATGATAGCAATCGTAACCAACCCAAGATAATAAAGCCCGATAATCGTGAAAACTTCTGTATACCTGAAATACTCTGTGGCGATGGTTTTCCCTTCTCCAGTCAATTCTATACACGTAACGATAAAGGCCAATGAAGAATATTTGATCAGGTAGATGATTTCATTGCCGCAACCATGAATTGCCCGCCGCAAAGCTTGGGGAACAATGATCCAGTATATGGTTTGAAAGGTCGTGAAACCCAAGGCCTGTGCACCAAGATATTGCCCGCTTTTAATCGACAACAAGGCCCCTCTAACATACTCCGACTGGTAAGCACCGCTGCAGAGAGTGAACCCGGCGACAGCAGCCACATAGGGCGACAGGTAAATTCCAATATTGGGAAGACCGAAATAAAGGATAAAAAGTTGAACTACCAGCGGGGTTCCGCGAAATATTGCAGCATATGCATCACCGATAGTTCTGATGAAGGGATCGCCAAAGGTCCGTACAGAACCGGCAACAATGCCTATCATTACTCCGCCGATTGCCGAAGGTATGATAAGGGCAATGGACATTAGTAGTCCCCGGTTCAAACTGGTCAGCAACTCCTGGTAAAAAGGTGACAGTTCCACTTACTCTTCCACCTCTGCAAGCTCATTAAGGCGATCGCAAAATCCCTGAGACTTACTTGTGTTGCCGGAGGCCAGCAATGCAACGGGAGGCCCCTGTTCAACAATTCTACCTTCTTCCATGAAGAGTATTTCGTCGGCAAGATTGTAAATCAGGCTTATCTGGTGGGTAGCCATGATCATGGTCATCCCCTTGACAGCTAATCCTTTGATGACAGCAATTACCTCTCCTATCAGCGTGGGGTCGAGTGCGGAAGTAGGCTCATCAAGCAATAAAATCTTAGGATCCATAGCTAGGGCTCTGGCTATGGCAAGTCGCTGTTTCTGTCCACCTGACAATTGCGCGGGATAGAGAACCTCTTTATCACCCAGCCCCACCTGTGCCAGCTCCAGCCGGGCTCGCAGTTCGGCTTCCTTTTTATTCAGCTTTTTTACTTTGCGCAGAGCAATGGTGATATTATCAAGAGCAGTAAGATGATCAAACAGATTGAAATCCTGAAAAATCATCCCAACCTGCTGTCTCAGTTTGTAGAGATCCTGTTTTCGGGTAAAATCAATGTGCTCATTCTCAAGCTCAATCTCTCCGGAATCCGGTACAACAAGGCAGTTAATACATTGCAGCAGGGTACTTTTCCCTCCTCCGGACGGGCCGATAAGTACCTTTATCTCACCTTTTGCAAGCTCGACGCTCACTGCATTGAGAATGGTGTTGCCGTCAAAGGATTTGGTAATATTGTTAGCCCTGAGAATCGGGGTCTTTTCAGTCATCATTGGTTACCATTATGAGAATATCCTGGAATGCGGACATATTTTTCCAGTTTTCTAAGAGCTATCACTCCCAACCACGTAAGGAGAAAGTAAATTATTCCTGCAGTAATATACAATGACAGGTGTTGATAGGTGCGGGAGGCGACAAACTGCGTTCTCGCCATGATCTCCGGTGCTCCGATAACAAAAGCCAGAGCGGAATCCTTGAGGATGATCGAATACTCATTGGACCATGCAGGGATGGACAATCTAAGCATCTGGGGAAGAACAATACTCTTGATCGCCTGAATTTCACTCATACCAAGCCCGATTGCGGCTTTGAACTGTCCCCGGGGCAAAGAGAGTATGGCTCCCTTAAAAATATTCGCCTGATAAGCTCCAGTGGTCATTCCCAATACGATCGTTACCGCTGTGAAAGCACTGAAATTCAATCCCAGGAAGTTAAAGAGCCCAAAGTAAAAAAGAAAAAGCAGGACGACGACCGGTACACCTCTAAATATCCAGACATAACCGGTAAGCAGGAGTTTAATGAATTTATTGCCATAGACGAGGCCGACTGCCATGAAAATACCGATAAACAGCCCCAGCAACATAGCAGTGACAACAATTCCAATGGTCAGAAATGATCCCTGCAGAAGATATGGCAAGGAATCGAGAACTACTGATAAAGCTTCCGGCATCAAGTTACCTGCAAAATATAGTCAAGAAGGTTCCAACCATGATGGCTGTGTTGGAGTGGCACTATTCTACCTTCCCTGCTGAGATGGGAGTAACCAGAGCCAATAAAAAATACGGAAAAAGACGGGCAGTGTAAGACAATGCCCGTCTCTGCACATTACATTATTTGTTCAATTCGTATTTGTTGATCAATTCATTCCATTCAGGGCTTGCCATAAGTTTGGTAAGAGCATTGTTGACTTTTTCAAGCAGCTCCTTGTCTTCCTTGCGAACTGCATAACCAAATTCTTCTTCATGCATTCCGAAAGTACCGACCAGCTGGACATCTTTTTTGGAGGCAGCGTCTTTTGCCGGTGCATCGTCCATAGCTGCTGCATCTATCCTGCCGTTTAGAACGTCTTCTACTGCAAGGGGTGAAGAACTGTAATAGCGAAGTTCAAAATCCCAACCTTTCTTGGCCGCTTCTTCTTTGAGCCATTTAGCCTCGGATGTTCCCTGCTGCACACCAACTATCTTTTTGCCGTTTAAAATTTCATCAATGGTAAGAGGGGAACCTTTTTTGGTGACCATTACCTGGGTGATAACCCAATAAGGAACTGTAAAATTGACTTTTTGCGCACGTTCTTCGGTAATACTCATCCCTGACGCAATAATATCAATTTTATTGGTGAGAAGACTGGTGATAATACCATCCCACTCAATTGGCTGGTGACTGACTTCGACACCTATTTCATTAGCAATCCAATCCATTGCTTCGACATCAAAACCACTTGGTTGACCGGTTTGATCAATATAGGCAAATGGCGGGAAATTTGCGTCTATACCGTTAATCAATTTTGCCGCACCAAAAGCGTGGCCGGCAAAAACCAGAGTCAGAAGACTACACAAAAGAACCAAATTTTTTTTAACCATTTTCTCCCCTCTTGTTGTTCTTTGTGCCTGGAAAACTATTCCAGGCTGTTCATTGATGATTTGCGATCACTCACCCCGGTAAACGAAATAACCGGGAAAAAACAGAAAAACATCAGAACTTACTTATTCCAATAAAAATTTTTATCTTATCTGCTTTTAACAGCTCGGGCAAGTTCTTTCAGAAAGGGTTGCTACAGCAGTGCAGGGGAATTTTAAAAATTGCAGAAACTACATCGACGGATGCCAAATGAACATATGCTCTGACATGCATGTGAGTCCTCCGGAAAACATTACCCCGCATTTCTCATAAACATGAGAAATGCGGATTAGGAGTAATCAAGATGACATGGGTGTTCTTTTGTGACCGTTTACCAAAAAGAGCAAAATATACCTAAGCCCGGATTGGTAAACGTACAGAGGGGACAGCCTGGAGGGAGACTCCAGGCTACTTTTTTACGAGATACCGGTCATAGCAAGCAATATCAAGAAGAACGCCCATTAAACCCGATCGGGACTGTTTTTCAGATTGAAGTATATCTATAAAGTAAACCTCAGAGCATAAACGGCGCTTTGTCTTCGTGCTCGGGAAAATCTTTATCGATTGAGTTAAATATCTTCAAAATCTTCTCTTTTGTTTCCATCGTGTTGCTTGCAGTCTCCTGTCCGTCAAGAGTACGAAGTTGGACAATGGCCCGATCTATTGCCAACCTGAGATGTTCTATCTTTGAATTGAGGTTTGCATGGCTATCCGAACCACCTTTGCCGGCCTGTTTTTCAAGATTTTTCAGGCTGCTTTTCCATTCTGCTATCTTATCGTCGATAATGTCTTTATAGGTCATAGATTGCATAGAAGTCTCCTTTTAAGTTCAATTCTGACGCACCTCAATAGGATCGGTCTTATGTGTTGTCCCTGTATTCCATTACTATATATCCAGAAGCCGTGATGGGCTAATTAATCTTCATTTTTATTTGAAGATATTGACTCGATAAGAGGATCTTTTTATTCACGCAAAGCCTTCAGAAGCTGTTGCGAAGGAACACCATCTTCAGTCATTCCGGTCTGGATTTGAAACTCTCTTATAGCCGCTTTCGTTCCACTCCCAAGATAGCCATCGATTTCTCCGGAATAATGGCCACGCTGCTTCAATCGTTTCTGAATTTCTATTTTTTCTTCAATACCCAGGGATCCTGCGGGTCTTGGCCACGACTGGACCAGACCTCCCCATCCCGCAATCCTGTCGGCCAGGAGTCCTACAGCAAGAGCATATGAGTCAGAATTGTTGTAGTTTTTCAGGACATAAAAGTTTTTCATCATCAGAAAGGCAGGCCCATCAGGTCCGGCCATGATTTTAAGGACAGCATTATCATTCGGCCAGGGATAGGCTCTGCCGCCCGGTCGTTTGAATCCGAGCTGTTCCCATTCCGTAAGGGTTTTTGTCTGCTCGTTATAATTTGTCCCTGTTGAGGGAAGAATTACTTCGTACCCCCAGGTCTTACCTGTTCTCCACCCATTTTTATTCAGTAAATTTGCTGCGGTGGCCAGAGCATCAGGGATAGAGTTCCAGATATCACGCCGGCCGTTGCCGTCCATATCAACGCCATAAGCAAGATAGCTGGTTGGAATAAATTGTGTATGTCCCATTGCTCCAGCCCAGGAACCGGTCAACTGTTCCTTTTTTATATCTCCGGCCTGAAGAATTTTTAACGCGGCAAAGAGTTGGTTACGAGCAAATTTTTGCCTCTTGGGATCTCCGTATGCGAGTGTTGCCAAGGCTCTGGGGACATAATGCAATCGCTCCGGTTTTTCGAAGATGGCACCATAATTCGATTCCATTGACCAGATGGCAAGCAGGATAGAACTCTCGACTCCGAATTTTTTTTCAATATCAGCAAGAGTCCCGGCATAATATCTACCCATTTTTTGTCCTTTTTCAACGGACAGAGGATTAACCCGGGCATCCAGGTAATCCCAGATCTCGGTCGTAAACTCCGGCTGATAGTTGGCTCTTTCAAGAACACGGGCATCGATATCGGTCACATCGGAAAATGCAGTATCCCAGGTGTTTTTGCTGATTCCCTCTTTTTGGGCTTCGGGGTATAATTCAGCAATCCACTGAACAAAATCCGTGTTTTCAGCTCCCTGTGCAGAGCCAGCGACGAATCCGACGAACATCAGCAACGGGAAAATCAACAACAATAATTTTGACAAATATTTCTTCACATCGACCTCTCAGATATTCAGTTTTATAGATAAAGAAACGGCAGCGGATCCAGGCATACGCTTGTTAATTTATTTTTTTTGGAATACCATCCTCTTATGGACATCCTGTACTCTCTCGCCACTGCCCCCAATCTGCCTCTTTTATTTGTTCTCAGTTTTCTTGCAGCAACCATCCTGCCGCTTGGTTCAGAGTGGCTGGTGATCGTTATGATCGTGCAGGGCTTTCGCATTCAGGATGTTATTATAACAGCGACTGCAGGCAATTATTTAGGTGCCTGCACAACTTACCTGATCGGCATATGGGGTGCCCATTTTGTTATCCGGAAGATTCTCCGCATCGATGACGTACAATTAGTACGGGTTAAAAAGTTATACAAAAAGTACGGCATATTTTCCCTGTTTTTCAGTTGGCTTCCAGTGATTGGTGATCCTTTATGTCTTATTGCCGGGATTTTTCGGATCAATTTTGTTCATTTTTCAATTCTGGTTTTTGTTGGCAAATTATTTCGATATGCTATTCTTGCTTTTTTTGCATCCCAAGGAACTGGAGGTTGAGCAGCAATGAAACATAAAATCCTTTTTACCATATACCAGGTTTTCGAACAGTGGAACCACGAGATGGACGTTGTCTGCAGCAGAGGCTGCAGCTGCTGCTGTACCCAAAACGTCTGTATCACGGCTTTGGAGGGTGAGGCTATTCTGAGGTATGTTTTAGCTCAAGGTATGTCTCTCTGGTTAGCTGAAAAACTGGCTTCCCCAAAATTTCATCAGGTACCGAAAATGACCACCAATGATTTTGCCTCAGCCTGCATTGAGGGCAGGGAGGTTGATACAGGTGATCATTACAACCTGTCGGTCTGTCCATTTCTCGAAAACAATCTCTGCTGCATATATCCGGTTCGCCCCTTTGGATGTCGGGTTTTTGTTTCCACTACAACCTGTTCCTCTCTCCATCCAGCCCAAATTTCAGATCATTATTTTGAAGCCTCTACAGCAGTAACACAGCTTATTGAACACCTTGGTCAAAAAGAATACTGGGGCAATATGCTCGATGTCCTCATGGCTTTACTCGACATAAGTGAGTTCAGGAAAATAGCTGAACACCTCGATTCCTCCGATATCATACAAGGACGTTTGCGTACCCTTACTGCAAAACCTCTGCCTGGATTTCTCCTCAGTGAAGAATATACAGAGCAGGTTTCACCGTTGCTGCAAACAATCTTTGATACTGAAGTTGACGGCAGACGAATAGAAGACATCCTGAACGGTCACTGAAACAACGAAACAAACTCCTCATATCCCCTGGCTTCGAGCTCTTCTGCCGGAATAAAGTCAAGGGCTGCCGAATTAATGCAATACCGCAGTCCCGTTGGATCCGGACCATCGTCAAATACATGTCCCAGATGAGAGTCCCCTGCCGCGCTTCGTACTTCTGTTCGGACCATGAAAAATCCTACATCTTTTTTCTCAACAACGTTTTCAGACACTAATGGCCTGGTAAAACTCGGCCACCCAGTTCCCGAATCAAACTTATCAAGAGAGCTGAAAAGGGGTTCACCGGAGACAATATCTACATAAATGCCGGCCTTCTTGTTATCATTGTATTCATTATCAAAAGGTGGTTCGGTCCCGTTCTTTTGAGTAACTTCATATTGCATTGGGGTGAGCTGCGATTGCAACTCCAGGTCTGACGGTTTTTTAAAAGCTGCTTGTTGAGGACTATCTTTCCAGGTTCTCTCCAGAAAGCCGGCTCTGCCTGAGCCAACCTTATAAGCCTCATAATGGCTTACGTTTTTTTTGTAATAATCCTGATGATATTCTTCTGCAGGGTAAAAGGGTTTAGCCGGTCGGATAGCGGTTGCTATCGGTCTGTCGAAAACACCGGATGCATCAAGCTCGGCCAGGGATTGTTCCGCTATCTTTTTTTCTTCCTGATCATTGTAAAATATCGCCGTCTTATAGTGATCGCCACGGTCGGCAAACTGACCACCTGGATCAGTTGGATCTATATATCGCCAGAAGGTGTCAAGCAACTCTTTAAACGTTATCTTTTCAGGATCATAAATGACTCGAACCGATTCTATATGGCCGGTTTTTCCGCTGGATACTTCTTCATAGGTCGGGTCTATTTCATCTCCACCACTGTATCCGGCCATGACATCTACCACCCCATCCAGTTGCTCGAAGGGCGGCTCCATACACCAGAAACATCCACCTCCCAAGATTGCCGTTTTATATTGCGAAGCTGGTTTATCAGCTGTTGCAAAAACAGTCATCCCCACAAACAGAAAGAATGCCGTTAATATCAAATATTGCATGGAATCCTCCTTTTATTGCCATACACTCGTAACCATTCACCGGAAATAGCGAAAAATACTTGCATAGCCTTAGAAGTGTAAACGTGCACCAGTGCTCCATAGGTGTACAATCAGGCCGCCGTGCTATAGCTGTCCTATGCACAGCGGCCTGATCGTGCGCATATGGGGTGCTGGTGAACGTTTATAGCGCACAACTGGATACCATAGGTACTGGCGCCATTTCAATCAAGATGCCTCTGAAATTCCTCCTGAAACAGTCAACGAGATGACGGAATTCCCAAATTGTTTTGCTTCAAATTATTCCGTCCGAAAGTACTTATCACGGCTTATTTCCTGTTTAGAGGGATTAGAAAAAAGCCTTCATATTTTCCCTTATTTTTCATTATTCGGGCAAGTTTTCTATTTCAAAAATAAGGTTCGATTGCTATAGTGGCCAGCATGAAAAAGCCAAATAATACCAAACGAACCAAGTTTATTTTTGTTACCGGAGGCGTCCTCTCTTCTTTGGGGAAAGGTCTGGCCTCTGCAGCCATTGGGGCACTCCTCGAAAGTCGTGGATTGACCGTAACCTTTCAGAAACTCGATCCGTACATAAACGTCGATCCGGGTACCATGAATCCATTCCAGCATGGCGAAGTGTACGTCACCGATGACGGAGCCGAGACGGACTTGGATATGGGCCACTATGAGCGCTATACCAGCGCGGTAATGGCCCAGAAAAACAACTATACTTCAGGACGCATCTACTATTCCGTCATCACCAAGGAACGACGGGGTGAATATCTTGGTGGCACTGTTCAGGTTATTCCGCATATAACCGACGAAATAAAAGCAGCAGTAAGACAGCTTGACGGCAGTGTTGATGTGGCCATCATCGAAATAGGCGGCACCGTCGGTGATATTGAAGGGTTGCCGTTTATCGAGGCTATTCGCCAGTTGCGAAGTGATCTCGGGCGGGAATATACACTCTTTATTCACCTGACACTGGTTCCCTACATTAAATCCGCCGGTGAGGTAAAAACCAAACCGACTCAACATTCGGTGCGTGAACTGAGAGCCGATGGTATCCAACCGGATATTTTGCTTTGCCGGACTGAAATTCCGCTGGAAGACAGTTTGAAGGCTAAAATCGCTCTTTTTTGCAATGTTCCTCAGGATGCCGTCATCACAGCAATTGATGTCGATACCATTTATGAACTTCCTCTGCATCTTCACAGGGAAGGCCTCGACTCCAAGATTCTTGAGCTCCTCAATATCTGGACCGGTCAGCCCAATATCAAGCCATGGGAAGAGCTGGTTCACAATATCCAGAACCCACTCAACGAAGTGACCATCGCTATCACGGGCAAATATGTTGATCTGACCGAATCTTACAAAAGTCTTCACGAGGCTTTAGTTCATGGCGGTCTGGCTAATGGCACCAAGGTTAATCTGGAGTACATCAGTGCTGAATGTCTCGAGACCAAAAATGTTGCCGGTCTTCTCGATAAGTGCGACGGAATCCTGGTTCCCGGTGGTTTTGGGAAACGAGGTGTTGAGGGCAAAATCAAAGCGATCAACTATGCTCGCAAAAACAAAATACCGTTTTTCGGTATCTGCCTCGGTATGCAGCTGGCAGTTGTAGAGTTTGCCAGGGATGTTCTTGGGCTCTCCCTCGCAAATTCTACAGAACTTGATGAAAGCACACCGGATGCTGTCATTTATCTGATCAAAGAGTGGTTTGATTACAGAACGAATCAAGTGCAGATAAGGGACGAAGGGTCAGACCTCGGCGGCACTCTGCGACTTGGAGCCTATCCTTGTGTTCTAACTGACAATACCAACGCGGCCCGTGCCTATCAAGCTGAAGAAATTTCAGAACGGCACCGACACCGGTTTGAATTTAATAATGCTTACCGAAAAAAGCTGGAAGATAATGGGCTTGTAGTATCAGGAGCTTCTCCTGATAACAATCTAGTCGAAATTATTGAAATTGCAGATCATCCCTGGTTTCTCGGCTGTCAGTTCCATCCGGAATTCAAGTCCAAACCAATGAAACCGCACCCTTTGTTCAGGGATTTTATCAGCGCGGCTCTTGCCCACAAGCAACAAAGCCAGGTCAAAGATGATTGATATTTCCGTTGCAATCGACACTCCTTCAGGCACACCTTTTTCTGTAGGTTCGGGGCAGCCATTATTACTCATAGGCGGCCCCTGCGCCCTTGAATCCGAAGAACTTGCAAGAACCGTAGCTGGAACAATGCAGGAGATCTGCGATCGTCTGGGTATCTTTTACGTTTTCAAGGCTTCCTTTGATAAAGCCAACCGCACCTCACTCTCTTCCTACCGGGGACCGGGACTCGAAGAGGGTTTGGCAACACTTGCCAAGATTCGCCAGGAATTCTGTGTACCGGTTATATCCGATATCCATGATGTCACCCAGGTTGAGGCTGCAGCCGAAATTCTTGATATTATTCAAATTCCTGCTTTTCTCTGCCGCCAGACAGATCTTCTTACTGCTGCCGCCAAAACCGGCAAGGCTGTAAATGTCAAAAAAGGTCAATTTGTTTCGCCTTGGGATATGGAAAATGCCGTCAATAAAATGCGCGGAGTTGGCGGCCAAAAAATCATGCTTGTTGAACGCGGAGCATGCTTTGGCTACAATAATCTTGTAGTCGACATGCGTTCCCTGCCTGTCATGCGATCTTTTGGCTGTCCGGTAATATTTGATGCCACCCATTCGGTTCAGCTCCCTGGCGGTGCCGGCGGAGCTTCAAGTGGTCAGCGTGAATTCATCGGCACACTCAGTAAAGCTGCTGTTGCCGCAGGAATTGACGGACTTTTTCTGGAAATACATCCCAATCCGGACCAGGCCCTTTGTGACGGCCCAAACTCTATCCCCCTTGATAAGGTTGAAGAATTACTCGTGCAGTTAATCAGGGTGAGAAATGCAGTTATCTAACCCTGATTTCTCATGAACACTGTGTAAATTTCATTAAATTGTCGAAATTATAATATGCTACGTCCCACTTTTCTAAAAATGAAATTTTCACAATGTTCACCTAAGGCCAGCCGATCCTGCCGCGTCTCTTTCGTCGCTGCAGCAATGAACATAGGCCACTATAGTTCATTGCTGCGCTTCTCGGATACACGGCAACCTCGACTGGTGAGAAATCCGGGCTAATTATGTCTGATCAATGTTTTAATCCTCCCTCCGGTTCTACAGCTTATCCGTCCGATTGTGAGATTCTGGAAAATTATCGTACCAGGGTCCGCGAACGTGACAGCCAGTCGAACGACCCTCTAAGGAAACGCGCTCTCGCCAAAGCCAAAGACATTAAAATTCTTCTCCTTGATGTAGACGGTGTTCTCACTGATGGCAATCTTCTTTATTCCGGCAGCGGAGAAGAGAGCAAGGCATTCAACACGCAGGACGGATTTGGTCTTCGACTACTGCGCGAAGCTGGTGTTGAGGTCGGTGTTATAACAGCCAGAAAATCCGAGGTAGTTGCCAGACGTGCCAATGAGCTTAAAATGCAGTATATCTACCAGGGAGTTCGAAACAAAAACGATGCCTTCAAGGAGATAATGAAGGTTTCAGGGCTCAAGCCATACCAGATTGCCTATATGGGAGATGACTGGCTGGACCTGACGCTGCTCCAGCAGGTTGGGCTTGCAATCGTTCCTGCCAATGGTGTACGGGAAGTAAAAGATATCGCCCATTTCATTACAGAACGATCCGGTGGCGCCGGAGCTGTTCGGGATGCTTGCGACCTCATTATCGAGTCCAAGAATCTTTTAATGGAACTGCTGCAAAAATATAAAAATAGATGAAATTTCAACGTAATATAATTTGGATTATCCCCCTCTTTACTATCATTACCTTCCCTCTCTGGTCTATACCCGTAGGCAACTTCCTCGCTCCCCGAACAAGTATTGATCCCACACCAAAGAAGCAGCAGGCTGACACTCATAACTTCAATATGGAAAAAGTGAATATCCTGCAACACCAGGATGGCAGGAAGACAGCAGTAATACGAGCTCGTAAAGCTCATACAGGTGAAGATCCCAACCTTATCCTTATGGAACTCGTTATCGCCGATATCTTCGATGAAGAGGGTAATATCACCAATATTATTGCCAATACAGGTAAATATGATTCGACCAGCAAACTGCTCACTTTAACAGGCGATGTGGTGGTCCACAAAACCCTTGATAACCAATTCCTTTATACCGATTTGCTCTACTATAACAGTGAACAGCGCACTATCAGCTGCCCTGGAAAAACAAGACTGGAAGGGGAAAATGTGGCAATAGACGGGGGAAGTCTGGATTACGATATCAAAAGCCAAAGTTATATCATCGACAAAGGTGTCACGTGCATTCTCGAAGGATTTATTAACCCATAATTCAATCGCTTAACTCCTCACAGCTTTCGATAAAAAAGCATTCTCCCTGGACCTTCCAGCGGATGTTTACATTCCAGAGTGACATTCCGAAATTGTCCTTACCGTTTTTTTGGCTGGCCGGCCTGGGGTCGTTCCGGATCATATCTTCTATAAGCTGCCGGATATTTCTTCCCCTTTTTTCCTGATACCGGGCGCAAAACACTTCTGCGTTTTCACCAAAAGCAACTTTAACCACAGGTTTTTCTCCCCGCGCATACCCGCAGGATGCCGACGGGATGCTGTCGCTGTAAGGAATATAGGGTTTTATATCAAAGACCGGTGTGTTGTCTAAAAAATCAATTCCGGAAAGTTCGAGATATGATTTTCCCTTCTCTCTTACAACTGAATCAAGCCGGACAACCGACAGCCCCATATGGTTTGGACGATGCGGACTTCGACTTGCAAAAATCCCCACTCTTTTTCGACCTCCCAACCAAGGTGGCCGAACTGTCGACTTCCATCCCTCCTGCACTGTCTGATGAAATCGAAAATGTATCCATATATGAGAAAACTGCTCCAGGCCCCGGACCATCTCCTCTCTATTGAAAGGGGAGAAAAATTCCAGTCGAGCTGTCGCTGATGCTACCATTCCGGGCTGCCGGGGGATACCGAACTTTTCGGTAAAACAGGAATGGATTATACCTATTGGCGCTATGTGAACGTTTTTCTCAAAAATTTCCATAGTTCATTTCACCTCTTCTTTTTCCTTTAATTTGTTCAACAAACCGTGCAAAACACCAGTAATACTAATTGTTAATTTGTGTCACCAAGTTCTTGACACACCGGAACAACTTTTGTAAGGTAACACAAATACGTACTTCGTGTTATGTTGTTTTGACTGTTTAGGTATACTACAAAGTACTCTGTTAGCCAACGTCCGGCATCTAATCATAGATGCATCAGGGAGAATCAACTTTTATGCATATTTCAGAAGGCGTATTAAGTCCCCCGGTGCTCTTAGCCGGAGCCGCTGTTACCGTAGTCGGAACCGCTATCGGTTTGAAAAAACTCGACTATGACAGGATCATGACCGTTTCACTTCTTACTGCTACTTTCTTTGTTGCCTCACTTATCCATGTGCCGCTCGGTCCTGGCAATGTTCACCTTGTTCTTGGCGGACTGATGGGGATTATTCTGGGTTGGGGTTGTTTTCCAGCTATCCTGGTAGCACTTTTCCTGCAAAGTGTATTTTTCAATTACGGGGGATTAGTGGTATTAGGCGTAAACACCACAACAATGGCTTTACCTGCCATAATTTGCTTCTATCTCTGTCGGCCATGGATTGAAACAAACGGGCAAAAAAGAAAAATAGCCGCCTTTGCGGCAGGTTTTCTGGCGATCCTTTTTTCTTCACTTATAATGGCCCTCGCTCTCTGGACAACCGACAAAGGTTTTCTCCAGATAGCTCAACTGGTAGTAGCCGTCTATATCCCCCTTATGGTCATAGAAGGGATTATCACCCTGTTTACGATATCTTTTCTCGCCAAGGTTCAACCTGAATTTCTGGTAATCGGAAAACAATGAAACTGATATCCCTCTTACAAGTACTCTTTATTTTTCTCATCATTTCCTCCCTGAGCTCGCCCTGCTTTGCTCATAAGGTTCGTATTTTTGCTTGGCAGGATGGTGACAACATCGTTACTGAATCAAAATTCAGCCGCGGAAAATCCGCTCGCAATGCCGAGATTACAGTTGTCGAAACAGAAACCGGAAAAGATCTCCTGTCTGGAACAACGAATACCGATGGAATTTTCACATTTCCTCTTCCCAAAATTAACTCAAAGGAATTGAAGATCATCGTCGATACAGGAGATGGACATAAAAATAGTTGGCTTTTCAATCTTGATGATTCGATCCCTGAAGACAGACAAACAACCGCTTCTCTGCCCAAAAGCCAAACTTCCCTGCAACCCCCGACTCCGTCCCCAACGCCAGAGCTTCAGGAGGGTACACACCAAACGATTACTGCTTCGGAGCTCACAAGGATCATTGAAGACTCACTCGACAAAAAGCTTGCTCCAATAAACAGAACACTTGCCGAAAATGCAGAAAAAGGGCCTTCCCTTCAGGATATCCTAGGAGGTCTCGGCTATATCATTGGCCTCGCCGGTATCGTGGCTTATATGCAATCCCTTAAAAACAAAAAGGAGTAGGATCGTGAAAAAGTTTGCAACTCTTGGTATTTTATCTACTTTGCTCTGTTTCCCAGATGGACAAGCACTCGCCCATTTCGGCATGCTTATTCCGGATCAGCATATTATCCAGCAGGAAAAAAAAGATACAACCCTGACGCTGGCGTTTTCTCATCCTTTTGAAAATATCGGTATGGATCTCATCCAGCCCCGGAAATTTACCGTCACGGCAAATGGTACAACAACCGATCTTAGTTCAACACTGAAAGAAACTACCTTTATGGAACATAAAGGTTGGGAAAGTTTATTTAATTTCAACCGTCCCGGCGTTTATCAGTTTGTCATGGAACCAACTCCTTACTGGGAACCAGCCGAAGATGTCAGTATTATTCATTATACAAAAACTATTATTCCCGCTTTCGGGGATGACGAGGGCTGGAATGAACCGGTAGGTCTACCGACAGAGATCGTTCCTCTGCTGAGACCGTTTGGCAATTACGCCGGTAATAGTTTTTCCGGTCAGGTACTCATTAAGGGAACGCCTGCTCCCGGAGCCGAAGTAGAAGTCGAATTCTACAACAAAGGCAATACCTTGCATCCCAGAAGTGATTATCACATCACCCAAGTGATTAAAGCTGATGAAGATGGGATTTTTACCTTTACCTGTCCTTTAGCAGGGTGGTGGGGATTTGCTGCATTGAGTGAGGCGGAATACACTCTAAAAGATCCGGAAGGGAAAGAAAAAGGAGTTGAACTTGGAGCCGTATTGTGGACCTATCTGGACAAGCTGCCAGAGGCACAATATTAAATTATGATGGAAGAACGCTTCGCACAGGGAAACTCGCTGTTGCATAGAAGAGATCCCAAGGTAAAGGTTATAGTTGCTGCTTTTTTTATTACTGTTGTCGCCATCTCCAACAGTTTTGTGGTAGTAACTCTGGCCCTTGCCTTGGCTTCCGTTCTTACACTCCTGTCCAGGTTTGAAGCTGTTGCGGTCCTTAAACGTCTTTTGGCTGCCAACACCTTTACACTCTTTCTCTGGCTTACTCTGCCTTTTACGTATGGTGGGAATAACCTTACGGAACTGGGCCCCTTGCTGATAAGCGGTGAAGGAATACGTCTTGCCGGATTAATTACCCTTAAAACCAACACTGTCGTTCTTGCTTTACTTTCCCTTCTTGCCACATCCAGAATAGCGGGACTCGGTCACGCCCTTGAAGGACTGCATGTTCCCAAACGTCTCTGTTTTCTGCTTCTTTTTTCTTACCGCTATATCTTTGTTATCTATCAGGAATACAGGAAACTGGTCAGGGCCGCTCAGATGCGCTGTTTTGTACCAGCGACCAATATTCACACTTACCGGACCTATGGTTATCTTTTCGGCATGACCTTAGTGAGAAGTTGGAACCGCGCAATTCGTGTCCACCAGGCCATGTTATTACGAGGATTCAATGGAAGATTGATTCCTCTGGCTCATCAAACTATCGGCAAAAATGATATTACTTTTCTCGTTACCACGCTCCTTCTTACCGCCGCCATTGCAGCCATACCTTTTTTGTAGACATTCAACACACCCAATATGCGCATTGTCCCTTTCGAACATATCCTTAAACCTTATCCGAAGGGATGCAACAGCATGATTTATATTCTCTTGCCGTATGCCTCTATCCTGTGGTAACTGTCATACAAACGGTACTTGAAATCTATTTTCCACTCTTTCTCCGTATTGATTTTCTAACACCCCACAAGGGGGTACTCAGTGCCCGTGTTTGCGGGTATAATTGCCTTGAAGGTACTTTTAAGATTCTAATTTAAAAACATTCTCCAGATTTCTTGTTTTTTATACCCCTCAAAGCATGGGGACTGAACTGAGTGAAAAGTTTTCTGGAATAAGGCACTAAGAAACGAGGTACAACCCTACCATGAAAATTGGAATTATCGGCCTGCCGCAAACAGGCAAAAAAACACTGTTTCAGGTATTAACCGGAAGTGAGTTACGGGAACAGACCGGCCCTGTAAAACCAATCCCCGGTACCGCCGAAATACTTGATCCCCGTTTTGATAAGCTGGTCGCCATGTATGCTCCCAAAAAAGAAGCCAGAGCGCGAATCGATCTGGTTTTACTGCCCAAAATGGAACAGGATACCATTGCCAAAGGAGACATTTTTAAAGAAATTGCCGATGTCGACGCCCTGTGCCACGTAATTCGTGCTTTCGAGGATGACGCTGTGTATCACGCCGAAGGTTCCGTCGATCCAATAAGGGATGCGGAAATGGTCAATGGCGAACTTATTATGCATGATCAGATCTTTGTCGAAAAACGGATCGCCCGAATCGAGACAGCTCTGAAAAAGATCAAAGATGAAAAGCAGGCCATGGAGCTTGAACTCATGCACAAACTGCTTATGCATCTTGAGGAGGAGAAACCGCTCCGACTCATGGAATTCAGTGAAGATGAAGAGATACTTATTCGCAGTTATCCCCTTATTACCCGAAAAGAGTTGGTCCTCGCCTTTAACGTTTCTGAAGATCATTTGGATGATAAGGCCCTTCTTCAAAAAATAGATGAGCAATGCAAACAAAACAAAATTGAAGCGATGCTCGTTTCAGCTCAGGTGGAGTCGGAAATAGTTCTCCTTGATTCTGAGGAGGAAAAAACCGAATTCCTTCAGGATCTCGGGATTGAAGAACCTGCGCTTGGTGTAATGACCCGTCTTTGCTTGAAAGCTCTTGGTCTCATTTCATTTTTTACCGTTGGCAAAGACGAAGTCAGGCAATGGTTGGTTCGAAAAGATTCTCCTGCCCCCGTTGCCGCTGGAGTTATCCATTCCGACCTGCAGCGCGGCTTTATCAGGGCAGAGTTGATGAAATACGACGAGTTGATGGAGTACGGCAGTGAAGCGGAACTGAAAAAAGCCGGTAAGATGTATTTGCAGGGAAAAGATTATATCGTCACTGACGGTGATATTCTGAATATTCGATTCAAGGTCTGAAACAGATGATAGAACTTCGCGATGTCAGCTATACCTTCGCACAGGCGTCAGAACCTATTCTTCACCAATTATCCTTTGCCGTACAGGATAAACGAGTGGGTATTATCGGCCCCAACGGCTGCGGAAAAACAACTCTTCTCCACCTTATGGTTGGCTTGTTGACTCCCGACAAAGGTGAGGTTTTGTTTCATGGAAAACCGATTGCAACCAAAGATGATTTGCGAGCCCTGCGCAAGGATGTGGGTTTCTTGTTCCAAAGTTCAGATGACCAGCTCTTTTCTCCTACTGTCATTGAAGATGTCGCCTTCGGCCCGCTCAACCTTGGTTTTTCCCCTGCAGAGGCAAGAAAAATTGCCCTAAAAACGCTTGATAATCTCGGACTTACAGGATTTGAGGACAGAATAACCCATCGACTGTCAGGGGGTGAAAAGAAGCTGGTGGCCCTGGCAACAATATTGGCAATGAAACCCAAGATGCTTCTTCTCGATGAGCCAACTAATAACCTCGATCCTAAAACAAGAAGCCATCTCATAGAAATCCTTCAGGGGTTGGATCTTTATCAGATCATCATTTCCCATGACTGGGATTTCCTCAGCCACACAACCTCAATTCTGTATAAGATTGATCATGGACATATCCATCGGTGTGAAGAAGACCATGTCCACGTGCATCGGCATGTCCACAAAGCAGGAGATCATCCGCACCACCACCATCCTTGATAAGGGGATCCATCGGACATTTCAGGTTTTTACGAGTTTCTCTTCTTTTACGAGCTCTATAAATTCAGGGTCTTCCGGAAGAGGAATTACCTCCCACTCTTCACCTTCATGATCGAAGTCGGCTATTTTCTCTATGTCCATTTTGAGGTATCGTCCTTTTCCTTCTATCGCAACCTGGCCGTCAGCAAGCAGAATTTCGCCTTCTCCCTCAAAAGAGCGCCTGCCCTCCGAGACTATTCTGGCCAGCACCCTTATTTCGCCATCAATTGGAATCGGTTTTCTGAGCTTCATGGAGAAATCAATCGTAACGCCCCAAATGTTGTCTGAATGGATTAGCATTATCGCCCTGCCGATGGTTTCATCCAGAATAGTTGCGGCGATGCCGCCATGCAGGCGTCCCGGATATCCCTGATGTTCATCCGAGGGTTGGAAAATTGCCATAAGCTGTCCATCTTCGAGTTCATAGAATTTGCTTTTTAAACCGAAGCTGTTGTTCATTCCACAGACGAAGCACATCTTGGAGTTGGGTTGCTTTCTGGTTACATTTATACGCATCCAATTCATCTCCTATTCAGATTACATTCGCCCGTCTGAGTAAGGGCAATATCGAGATTTTTGAAAAAGTTTAAGGCTTCCTTCCTTTTCGGATTATCAGGATCATCCGGATTATTTTGCAGAAGCTGTTCGTACATGACAAAAAGTCTGGACAGAACGTGGCCGGTTTCTTCTGGATCTATATCCCCAATGGCTTCCCACAGTTGGTTAGGACTTCTCATTTTTATCCCCAGGAGAACTCGTTTCTATTTTCGGTGGACCTTTCATTAACATTCCGGCGATAGTGATGCTAACCTTTGGCGCAAGGTGACGCTTGTTTTCCAAAAGTTCGTTTTCAAGCAAGGCGAGTTTTCGTAATAGAGATGTTCTTTCAACATAGGGTGGTGGTACCTGCTCATATCGATCTTCAACTATCTCTTGACAGCGGAAACAGCCGGGAAACCGCAACGTTCTGCCGTCGGGCCTTGTCATATTCGCAGGAACGCCGTGGGTCCGACAGACCAAAAGTCGGTGTTTGTATAAAACACAGAGCCCCCCCTCATTGAGAGGACACATTATCTGTGGTCGCCGTCCTGCTTCTAATTCTCGTTGGCACTCTTCAACATATGCCGTGGCCCTGGCTATAAGAGCCTGCTGTCTTTCGGGTTCAAGCTGTCTGATTCCCAGCCACAGATGTGCCCACTCAGCGTATGTGTGGTGGAGAAAATAGGAATCGCAGCAATTATCCGGACAACCGCTACAGGAGAAATCCAGAACTCCAGCCACCCTTTCATACTCCTGCTGTAGTTGTTCGTAAATTGCTTCAAGCTCTTTTTCCTGTTGTTCTGAAAGAATAATTTCCCTCATCGTTTTTCCTCCTCAAAACACTGGACTTGATAGGTTTCAATTTCAAGTTTTTTTTGCCGCCAGCTTTCTTGAGGCAATCCGGCTTTAAGACAAAGGTGACCCAAAAATTGTTCCGCTGATGGGAGCTGTTGCCAGACCTGTGGCAAAAAAGTGGCACCTCGATGGCCATCCTTTAGAACAACTCCGTCTATTCCCGACCGCAGTTTTTTCAACAGGTCTTCAGCATCTTTGTATTCAAGTGGCTTTGGTTGTGAAAGAACGGAAATATCAAGCTTAACGGCAGATAGTTCCTCCGGAGTAAGAGGAGAAAAACGATGATCGTTAAAAGCGGCATTGATGGCATTATCGCGAATTCCTTGCCAAAGAGCACCGACTGGTTCAAGATTGCCGATACACCCCCTGAGCTTCCCATCTATTTTAAGAGTAACAAAAGCAGCTGCTTTTACTGATAACGCCGGTTCATCGGGTGCTGATAGATTCTTCTCTTTTCTGAAATGTTGTTCCAGTGTTCGCCTTGCCAGCTTGAGCAACATTTTTCCTTGACGGTTATTTAATAAGCCATCCACCATTACCACTCAACCCCCAGCATCATACAGTTTATGCCACTGCCTATTCCGAGCAGAGCACCCTTTTGTCCCGGCATGTATTTTTCCTGTTCCATGGCCATTGCCATGGTGATGGGAGCCGATACAGAACCGACATTACCAAGAATAGCCAATGTCTCGAAATTTTTTTCAGGCGCAAGACCAAGCTCTTCAAAGAGCAACTTAGCGTGGGCCGAACCTACCTGATGACAGAAAAACCGGTCAATATTTTCAGACTGCCAACCGGATTTTGTAGAAAACTTCTTCCAGGTCCTCAATGCTGTCTCGACACCCCGATGCAGCAGTTCTTCTGAGTTCGTAGCCATCAAGATTGTATTTGCACCACTCTTACCGCCATGACAGAGATCAGAGTGTTCAGTATTTGCCTGCCAGGCACCATGTACCAGACGAGGTTTATCTTCATTTGCTTTTACTCTTCTCATAAAGAGAGCAACCGAACCGGATCCTATGGTAAGGGATGCAAATGCCGGTTTTATGCTTTTGCGGCTCAATTCCGAATCCTCCAGCAGGGCAAGCATGGTTGACTCCAAGAGTTCCTCCGCCGTTTCTCCCGACACGATGAGTCCGTTTTTAACCTGGCCAAGTTCTATCATATTTGCCAGCATGACCATCCCGTCCAGAAAACCAAGACAAGCGTTCGAAATGTCAAAGATTAACGCTGAGGTCGATAAGCCCAGTTTATCATGAATAAATGATGCTGTCGCCGGTTCCATCATATCTCGGGAGACCGATGTAAAAATGAGGCATTCAATGCTTTTTGGATCAATACCTCCTGCTTCAAGCACCTGTTTTCCGGCAAGAGTGCCCGCCTCACTCGGCCTGGTTCCTTCTGGCCAGAGACGTCGCTCTCGAATACCGCTCATAAGTTCCAACCTGCCTGGTGGCAGACGAAGCCGTTCATAAACGATGGATAATCGATTTTCAATATCCTCGGATGAAAGAATCCTTGGCGGCAACTCGTAGCCAAAGGTATCAAGGCAGACATGGGAAAAATGTATCATAAACCTGTATTAACTATTTAAACGATAACGTATAAATCTGAGACGTTTTGGGTATACTATTCGCCGACAGCGGGAATGGTATAAATCTAACCCCCATGCTTTGAGGGGACTGAACTGAGTGACAGATTTTCTGGAGTAAGGCACTAAAAGACGACTTGTGGTGGATTGAACGCAGGAAATTATCCAGCCGTTTCAAACTGTTCAAGTTGACGAAGAATGTTATCCTTAGTCACTGGCCGCTGTATATAACCGTCAAATCCTTGTTCAAGCAAATCTCCATAAACTTCTTCCTCTCCTATACCAAATATGCTGGTTCGTTGTCCGGAATACTCCTCAAGCTGTCTTATTGTTTTTACAGCCTCAAGACCCTCCAATTCAGGAGTAGAGAGATCAAAAACGATCAAATCAAAATGCGACAGACAGGCCTCATACATTGCCGACCTTTGAGTTTCTGCAAGAGTTACCTGCCAACCAGCCTCGACAAGGGTGCGTACAAAAATGTTCTGACTTGCCGGATCACCATCAACCACCAAAACCCTGTTGGTCAGAAATTGCGCCAGGACGTTGACCAACGCATTTCGTTGCACCGGTTTGGGAAGATAGTCATCCATTCCGGCCTGCAGACATTTTTCTCTGTCTCCGGACATTGCCAAGGCGGTCAGAGCGACAATGCTCACATGTCCGCCATGTTTACTTTCATGTTTTCTGATGCGCCTGGTAGCCTCGAGACCGTCCATATCTTCCATCTGAATATCCATCAGGACCACCTGGTATTGACCGGTGCACGCCTCTGATACCGCCTCCTTTCCATTACTAACGGATGTCACTTCGACACCAAGCTGTTTAAGAATTGTCTCAATGAGCACCCTGTTGATGAATTCATCTTCGGCAAGAAGGACTTTTGCACCTCTCAGTGCATAAGCAACTTCCTCTTCAATACCCTCCAGGGTTGCATTGGTCTTTTCTTCAATACCAGTAAGATCGGCAACTTCTTTGAAGGGAAGGATGAATCGGAAAATTGTTTCCTCAGAACTGCTTTCTGCGACAATCTCTCCTCCCATAAGCTTAACCAGTTGGGATGCGATGGTTAATCCCAAGCCAGTCGTGCCCATCGAAAGAGGCAGGGCAACCTGCGATTTAGCATTTTCTTTGAAATAATGGTTGATCAGATCAAGTTTATCAGGTGTGATACCACAACCTGTATCACGAATACTGAAGCCAAGAAGGATATTATTATCTGAATTGTACCCACTGTTCTCAATCTTGATATATACTCCGCCCCTGGTTGTAAATTTGATTCCATTATTGACCAGATTAGTGATAATTTGAACCAGTCTGGTTGCATCACCATGAATGTTAGCGGGAACATCCGGCTCAAGAGTACAAACCAACTCTAAGTCTTTTTTTTGGGCGGCAAGATTCAGGACATAGAGGTCATGATCAAGACTCTCTTTGATGTTAAAGTCCTCGGGATCAAGTTCCAATTCCCCTGTTTCTATTCTGGAAAAATCGAGAACCTCATTGACAACCACCAGTAAACGATCAACAGATGAGGCAACCATTTCCAGATACTGTCTTTGCTCGGAAGAGAGTTCGGTTTCAAGAACGAGATCAGTCATTCCGATAATCCCATTCATCGACGAGCGGATTTCATGACTGACATTTTCCAAAAAGAGACTTTTCGCACGGCTGGAAAGCTCCGCCTTGACTAAATTTACCTCGCAGGCGTTCTGGCGAGCGGCGCCGTTAGAACCGATAATCGCCTGCAAGGCTCTTTTCTTAAGCAGTTGGTTGGTCTTTTTTTCTTTTGCCAGCTGCTCTTTGAGGTTTTCAACTTGTTTTTGAAGTTTTTCAATATCAGCCACCATTCCCCCTCCGGTTGGTGTTTCGGTACTTACTCTTTACCTGAAAATAAAGTATATCCTCCGGTCCCACCAGTAATTCACACCTTTCATTGTACAGCTAATAATTAATCTTTGCACGATTCCATTAACATAGACCAAAAACCTCGACCGACGATCAGTATTCCGGCCATTTTTTCACAGGTTCGGACTGCACCGATTTTCTCATTTCCCAACAACTGTGGATTTTTTCGTTCCTGGAAAAATCATAAGGTACCGATTCCTGCGAAATATCCTTTGTGTCATACATTTCCTGTAATTTCTCTTCGAGTTTAAAACGTCGGAAATTCGTTGAAAATATTAGACATCCACCAGCCTCCAGACGGGCCATTGCCAGGTTGATCAACCGTACATGATCTTTTTGGATATCAAAAACCCGCTTGTCTTTTTTAGTATTGGAGAAAGTCGGAGGATCAATAAAGATCAGATCGAATTTTGCGGTAGACTCTTCAAGCCACTGCAGACAATCAGCTTTTTCGACTTTGTTTTTAAGCTCCGCTAACCCATTCAGAGCAAGATTCATCTTCGCCCAATGCAGATAGGTGGAGGAAAGATCAACTGTTGTAGTACTTGCAGCACCACCCATCGCAGCATGAACTGTCGCCGTTCCAGTATAACCATAAAGGTTAAGAAATCTTTTTCCTTTAGCTTCCCTGTGTATTTTGTCCCTGATAGGCCGATGGTCAAGAAATAACCCTGTATCGAGATAATCGGTAAAATTGACAAGAAAAGAGCACCCTCCCTCTCTCACCTCATACATTTTACCATCACTCCCTTTCTTTTCGTATTGCTTTCGGCCTTTCTGACGTTCTCTGGCTTTTATAAAAATTCGATTTGACCGGACACCTAAAATATCTCTGATACATTTTGTGGCAGTCACCATTCTCGCTGCTGCAACCTGCGGGTCGATAGTCTTCGGAGGTGCATATTCATGAATGTGTACCCACTTGGAAAAGAAATCGATACTCATGTTATAATCCGGCAGATCCCGATCGTAGATCCTGAAGCAGGAGATTTCATTTTTTTCAGCCCATTTGAGCATTTTCTTAAGATTTTTTCTCAGACGGTTGCCGAACTCACTCTCGGGTTCGTCACTTTTTTGCTCCGCCGGGACCCAATTGAACATGGTTTCTTCGCCGTTTACCGATCCTGTCAGCAATCTGCAGGGAATAGAACCATTATATAATTTGTGTTTGTTCTCCCAGGCCAGGGTGAAACTGTCGGTCAAATTCGGATTAGAGATAAATACCCCTACTCTCCATCCGGAAAAGTTCTGTTTTAATATACGGCCAAGAGCTCTGTAGAGCCGACTCACCTGTTCCGTCTCTGACAGACGTTCTCCGTAGGGAAGATTTGACAGTATTGTCCCTTTTTTATCAGGTGACCGGAGAGTTGCCAGCTCAGCCTGTTTTATCTGGATCTGCTCTGTCAATCCTGCCTTCTCGATGTTTTTCCGAGCGGCACTTACAGCAACAGGATCACAATCGTAACCAATTATCTGCGGCCAGTGTTTTTCCAACCCTTTTTCTTCTCGCTCGAGTGCTTCTTCAACCAGATTGTTCCAAAGATCGGCATCATGTCCAAGCCAGCCCATAAAACCAAAGTAATTACGTGATAATCCAGGTGCGGAATCACCAAACATCAAGGCGGCTTCAATCAGCAGAGTACCTGTACCGCACATGGGGTCTATCAATGTTCCGGTGTCTGCAGGCCAACCGCTTAACGCCACGATTGCCGCACCTAAAGTTTCCTTCAAAGGGGCTTTTACAGCTGCTCCTCTGTATCCCCGTCGGTGCAGACTTTCCCCGGATAAATCAAGTGACAACGCTGCCATTGTTCCATCCACATGTAAATGAACCTGAACGTCGGGTCGTGTAGTTTCTACCGAGGGTCGTTTCCCCGTGTTGTTTCTCAGTGAGTCCACCAGGCCATCTTTTACCTTAAGAGCTGCATAGCGGCTGTGGGTGATCGGTGACTCTCCGGAAAGTGTGCAACTCACGGCGAAACTCGTCCCTTCTGATAGATGGTCCTGCCAATCAACCTCCATACTCCCCTGATACAACGTTTCTTCATCTTCAATAGGAAATTTTACCAATTGTAAAAAGACTCGAGAAGCAAACCTGGACCATAAACAGCAGCGATATCCGGATTCCAGCCCGCCTTTCCAGGTAACCACACCATTGGCACAACTCACATCCTCTCCGCCAAACAACAAAACTTCTTCTTCGACCAATTTCTCCAGCCCACTGGCACAGCTGGCAATCAGTTCATAGGTCTTCATTATCTGTATTTATCCTCTGCTTTTCCGAAAAACTATCGGATTGCATGTTTATTTATTTTGTTTCACAAATCTAAATGTAATCGTTTACCGGAAACAGAAATGCTCGCGATACCACAAAAAGGCCAGTCTGAAGAGCCCGGTTCCTCTTCAATCGATTACCATTATAGCATCCGCCGGGCAACAGGAAATGAATTGTATTTACCTGACAATTTGTTCTTGACCTCTTTTATAATACGACTAAAGTAGATATTTATTTTTTTGTAAATATTCACTAGCATCCCATATGCACACAATCAGACAGCAAACTAATTAGTGCCTTACTCCAGAAAACCTTTCACTCTATATATTCCCCCCTTGTGGGGTGTTAGCATGAAGTACCTTCACCAAATTTATCCCGAATAAAACAGGAAAAAAGTTATTCAGTCATTTAAAAGTTTCATCACAGGAGTGTTTTATGAATAAAAGGCTCAGCAAAACGTTAGCTCTATCAGTACTCATCGGATCACTTCTTCTCTTTGGCGCCGGATGTGGCAAAAAAACCGTTATTCCACCTGACACCGGTCAAAGTCCCTCTGAAATATCAGGAGGAAAGGATATTAATTATCCCCTGGCGGAAGGAGGATATGCTGAAGACAGTCTGCCGTTGGAAGGAACTCTCGATGATTCGAGCAACGGGGCAGGGATGATGTCTGCTGCTGATCAACAATCGGACGAATATAAGCGACAGCATGGAAGAAGTTCTGAAAATCTATTCCCTATCTATTTCGATTTCGACCAGGCCGGCGTTAGTCCGGCAATGACGGAAGTCCTCATTCGCAATGCCGAATACCTCAATTCAATTCCGGGAGCAATGATCATCCTTGAAGGAAATTCGGATGAAAGGGGTACTAATGAATATAACCTTGCACTTGGTGAAAGACGAGCTATCAATACCCGGCAATATCTTATCAATCTGGGAGTTGCTCCAGACAGAATGCGAACATTGTCATATGGCGAAGAAAGACCTTTATTTCCCGGTCAGGACGAGGAAGCCTACAGTATGAACAGAAGGGTTGATTTTGTAGTACAATAAATAAAATGATCAGGTCCCTTAAATGATCCAAGTTGGGGTCATTTAAGGGTTTTTAGCTTTTTTTTTTCAATTCCCCGCAGAATCTCATCGACTACTTCCTGAACAGTTAAATCAGTAGTGTCGATACGAATAGCATCCTGAGCTTTTTTCAATGGAGCAACTGCACGCTCACTGTCATTTTTGTCACGTTCAATGATCAGAGTTAAAATTTGTTGCAGATCCGCATCTACCCCTCTTGCGTGACACTGCAGAACCCTCCTTTTCGCTCTTTCTTCCGGCTCCGCATCAAGATAAAATTTATAAGCAGCCCTGGGAAAAACGACAGTTCCGGTATCTCTACCTTCAGCCACGATACTCCCGTTGTCGCCATATCCTCTCTGTATCCTGGTTAACATCTCCCTGACCACGGGCAGTGCAGAAACCTTGGAAGCTACCATGGCCATTTCCTGGGTGCGAATAGCATCTGTAACATTTTTACCGTTTATCAGAACACCCACATCACTCTCTTCGTCAGCTGCCGGAAGCAGTTTGAGTTCTAAATCAGGGAGCTTTTCGGCGATGCTTTGAGGATCGTCCAAGTTAATCCCCTGTTGCAGAACGTATAATCCGACTCCTCGGTACATTGCACCGGTATCAAGATATGTGAAGCCTGTCGCGGCAGCTATCTTCCTGCTCACAGAAGACTTTCCGACCCCCGCTGGACCGTCAATTGTGATAATATTCTGCATTTCAGACATAACCGAGTTCACCGACGCAATCAGCCAGGCTCTTCAGAAGGCGATTGTTTTCTTCTTCTGTTCCGACAGTTACTCTAATGAAATTTTCAAAACCGTACGCACTCATCGAACGAACAATAACACCTTTGTAAAGCATTGCCTGATAAAGTTTATCTGCATTGCCCCGTACATCAATGAGAAAAAAACTGGTTTCTGAAGGATAACTTTTGCAGCCAAGCTTATCTGCTTCCCGGCTCAGGTAAGCACGGCCCTTCAAGGTTCTTTCTATGGTAAGATGATAATATTCCTCATCTTGCAATGCAGCTAAAGCCCCCACCTGAGCCATTTGATTAATATTAAAAGGTTGGCGCACCTTATGCAAACATTCGGCTATGTCTTTTGCCATAAGCCCATAACCAACACGAAGCCCCGCTAACCCATATGCTTTGGAGAAAGTTCTTAAAGAAACAACAGGACAACGTCCTTCGACATTTCTTATAAGCGAGTAGATATCCACCTGCAGCTTTTTGTCCATGAAATCTACATACGCTTCATCCAGAACAACAATAACGTGTTCCGGTAAATCACTTAGAAACTGATAGAGGTCCACTGGAATGATTGCAGTACCTGTTGGGTTATTGGGGTTATCAAGAAAAATAAGTCTGGTTTTTTCAGTCACCATTTTCTTAATTTTTTCGATATCGTGATACATATCCTTTAGTGGCACTACATGATTTACTCCACCCCTTACCTGGACAATTTTCTGGTACATCAGAAAAGAAGGATGACTGGTAATAACCTCATCACCCTCTTGAACAAAGGCTTTAACCAGAAATTCTATAACCTCATTGGATCCATTTCCCATTACAATTTCAGCTGGTGCAACTCCTATTTTATCTGCCAGCGCCTGAACAAGATAATAACAGGAACCATCAGGATATCTGTGCAAATTTAAAAGTTCAGCGCGAAGGGCTCGGGCAACTTTGGGTGAAGGTCCCCATGGGTTTTCATTGGAGGCAAGTTTTATGGAGTTTTTTATTCCATATTCGCGTTCCAGTTCATCAAGTGGTTTGCCTGGGGGATATGGAGTAATTGCAGCGATATTTTGGGGGATATTAATTTTCACGATTACACCATAAAACGATTTTTAATATTCAATGATAATTGAGGAAACAAACCCCTGTTCCCAATAAATGAATGTTTAGTTACAATACCCACTGGCGCTAAATATCCAGTTTCATATTCAAAAGGCCAAGGCTTTGCTCCAGATTGAAACCGGTTTTTAAAAGCTTTTCTTCCTGGAAATGAGCTGCTTGAAGCTGTACACCAACTGGCAGCCCCTCTTTGGTGAATCCACCGGGAACGGACATACCCGGAATTCCTGCAAGATTTGCAGATATTGTTAATATGTCAGACATATAAACAGCAAGAGGATCTTCAGTGTTCTCCCCCATTTTCCAGGCAGGAGTTGGAGTTACCGGCGAAATGAGTACATCGCAGGACTGGAATGCATTTTTAAAATCATCCAGAATAAGGGTTCGCACCTGCGATGCTTTTTTATAATAAGCATCGTAATAACCGGAAGACAGGGCGTAGGTTCCTATAAGAATCCGTCTTTTCACCTCAGTTCCAAATCCTTTTGACCTGGTTTGTTTATACATCTCAAGCAGAGTATCAGCCTCCATGTCTCGATATCCGTAAAGAGCTCCATCATATCTGGCGAGGTTGGAACTTGCTTCCGAAGGTGCTATCAAGTAGTAAACGGCCACACAATATTCAGTATGCGGGAGAGAAATATCTACAATTTCCGCTCCTTGATTTTTAAGAACTTCTATACTGTTGAGAACTATTTTTTCTACCTCCGGGTCAAGCCCTTCCGTGAAATATTCACGCGGCACCCCTACTTTCACTCCCTTTAACCCGGCAGTTAAAGATGAAGAAAAATCAGGAACAGCCTGCTTTACCGATGTGGAATCCCTTTGGTCATAACCGCTGATAACATTCATCATCAAGGCGCAATCCTCGACAGTCCTGCACAACGGACCAACCTGATCAAGGGAAGAAGCAAAAGCTGTAAGACCATACCTGGATACCCGGCCATATGTCGGTTTCATTCCAACTATGCCGCAAAGCGATGCCGGCTGACGAATGGAACCTCCTGTATCAGATCCAAGGGATCCGGCACATTCACAAGACGCAACAGAAGCAGCTGAACCTCCCGAGGATCCCCCGGCAACATATTCCTTCTTCCAGGGATTTTTGGGGACACCAAAAGCACAGTTCTCAGAAGTTGAGCCCATGGCAAACTCATCCATGGTTGTTTTGCCAAGAATTATCCCTCCTGCTTCCTTTATTTTTTTAACCACCGTGGCGTCGTATGGAGGAATATAGTTTTCAAGCATCTTTGAGCCACAGGTAGTTCTTAACCCTTTGGTACATAACAGATCTTTAACGGAGAGTGGTATTCCGCATAAGTTGCCGACATTTCCTGATTTTCTTTCTTTGTCAGCATTTTCCGCCTGAAGGATTGCTCCGTTCCGGTCTATACTAATAAAGGCGGTTATTTCCTTTTCTATGGCATCTATCCTGTCCAGGCAACTTTTTGTGAGCTCAACAGCAGAAAGTTCACCTTGTTCCATTTCTTTTAGCGCCTGGCTGATAGTCAATTCGTAGGGATTCATAAAACCTCAAAAAAAACGGACAGTCAAATTGTCCAGCTCAACATGAAAAACAATATCGGAATTACAGCTTCGAGATAGAGTTCTGTCTTACTCGGTAATAAGTGCTAGCCCACATTTCTCATGAACATTGTGTTGATTTTCCGAATAATATCGGTTTTTCAAGAAGTTCGACGTTTTTCAATTTTTCTCTTAATCAACACAATGTTCACCAAAGGTCAGTCCATGCGGCGCCATCTTCGGCAGTATTTTGCCAGTGAACATAGCCCACTATGGTTCGCTACCAAAAACTTTGAAGCTGACACCGCCTGAACTGATGGGAAATGCGGGCTAGATTATTTTCGGAACCAGAAAAGTTGCGCCATCGTGTTGTGGACCATTTTTTATAGCTTCAGCCTGAGACAACGATTCCTTTTCTATATCGTCACGGAAAGCATTATTTACTGAAAAGACATGGGAAGTGGGCAGAACCTGACTGGTATCCAATTCGTCTAATTTTTCGACATAGGCTAAAATATTATCTAACTGCCCAGTCATTTTTTCCAATTCGTCTTCCGTCAAATTAAGTCTTGCCAGATGTGCGACATGTTCAACTTCATTTTTGCTGATTTTCATTACTATATTACTCCTCAATATCTATCATCTCTCAACTTAGTACCCATTGAAGGGTAAAAAACAATAGGGATAGTTTTTAAACACAAAAAAACATATACAACCAAGGAAGTATTCCTCTCCAGTGGGAGCGGACACCCATAGGGACTTTAAAAAACAGCCCCTCGAAGGGGCACTATAATCAATTCGTATTATTGTTGCTGTTTCAAGTAAATGCTTTCCAGATGCTCCTGGGAAAAAACATCCTTGGTGGGAATAAAATCTAAAATGCTTCTGGCAAAATACTCTACTATCATCGTATCAAATTGTGTACCACTGCGTCTGTAGAGTTCTTCAACTGCTTCCTGCATATTCATATTTTTTCGATAATTTCGCTTGGAAGTCATAGCGTCATAACTGTCTACCACAATAAGTATTTTTGTCAGATCATCAAGTTGGTCACCGGTAAGACCATCAGGGTATCCTCTTCCGTCAATTCTTTCGTGGTGGTGACGAATAATGAATTGCTCTCTTTCCATAAAGCCCAGAGGTTGAATAATATTTGCCCCGACTGCTGGATGCTTTCTGATTAAGAGCCACTCGTCCTCCGTCAATTTGCCGGGTTTTTGAATACAGGAAAGATCTATTACCAGTTTACCTATATCGTGGAATTGTGCAGCCCGGCGAAGAACAAGTAAATCCTTTTCATTCAATCCCATAGCCGTACCGAGCATCAGCGCATATTCCGTTACGCGTTTGGTATGCCCGGCAGTATAATAATCCTTTTCCTCCATTGCGTTCTGGAGGCTGGTCATCAGCTGAACAGTCGCTTGTTCCAGGCTGTTGCTATATGTGAGTAATAGTTTATTCTGCTCTTCCAGTTGGATTGCTTTGACTTGAATGTCATCTTCCAACGCCGCCTTATACTGCCTTTCCTGAAGAACATACATTCTCTTCTCAATAGCCCTGCGAATCTTTACATTAAAAATGTCAAGATCCTCAATAGGTTTGGTAAGAAAATCATAAGCTCCGAGGTTTATTGCTTTTACAACATAATCCATTGAGCCGGCACCGGTAAGAAAAAGAACAGGAGTGTCAAACTTCAGCTCATTCAACCTGGACATAGTTTCAAAACCATCCATATCCGGCATATTTATATCAAGAATGATGACATCATAACTGTCATTGATCAGGCCAATTACCTCTCGGCCGTCGGATGCAGTTTCAACAGTGTGTCCAAACATTTCTAATATCTTGGATATAGTTGTTCGAACCATGCCGTCATCATCAGCGACAAGTATTTTTGCTGGCCCTTTTCTCAAGAAATTATCTCCCCTTCCTTTTGTAAGGTACTTAGCCCGGATTGTTTCATATTTACCGAGGTTAGGATATTGAAGGAATCTACATTTTCCAATAATTTTTTGCAACTTCCTTTACCCTTTCAATTGCCGGATGAAGGCTTTGTTCATTTTCTAAATCATGTACTCTATCTTTATCAAGAAATGCGCAAAACGGAGTGTGAAGTTTGTTATCAGCCAGTTCATTAATAACTGCGAAGACCCCCTCTTTGAGTCCATTTAAATCATAACCCCCTTCAAGAGCAAAAAGAATTTTACCTCCGCAAAATTCATCGGCTTTTTTAATCAATTCTCTTGCCATATAGGCAAAACCCTTGGAGGTAAGACGCATCTCACTTACATCTTCTACATGAGCATCAAAACCAGCTGAGACCAAGATAAGTTCGGGTTGGTACTGGTCAGCTATGGGCAATATCAGGGTGTTAAATATATTTGCATACTCCAAATCGCCTTGTCCACCGGGAAAAGGAATATTGATTGTATATCCTTCTCCCTTACCGGTACCTGTTTCATGCAGATTTCCTGTTCCAGGATAAAGTGAAGACTGGTGTATCGAAATATAAAGAACTTTATCGGTATCATAAAAGCTGTTTTGAGTCCCGTTGCCATGATGAACGTCCAGGTCTACAATGAGGAGTTTTTTGGTTCCGTGACTTTTTTGAGCATAGTGGGCAGCAATGGCTACATTATTAAAAATACAGAACCCTTTGGACGTATCCTTCTCGGCATGATGACCGGGTGGTCTGACGAGGGCAAAAGCATTATTAATTTTGTTTTGAAAAAGAAGATCCACCCCTGTTGTAAGTGCACCTACGGCGAGACAAGCAGCCTCGTAACTTTTCTTTGAAGTATAAGTTTCCGAATCCAGAACGGAATATATCTTTCCACTGGTCTCTGCAACTTTATCTATATAAGCTGATGAGTGATTAAGCAGGAGTGTTTCTCGGGTCGCTTTCTGAAAAGGCGGTTCAACAATGATAAGATTATAAGATAATGAATCAAGTGCAGAATAGAGTGTCTTCATTCTGTCGGGAGAATCCAGGTGGCCATAACCAGGATCATGTTCGACGAATAATTTATCTCTAAATATTGCTGTTTTTTTCATAAGTTACAATAACAAATGGATTTTTTACAAATCAACAAAGGAAAATATTAGCACAGCTAGATGTCGAATTCATTTTGACAAGCTTGTATGAAGTATACTCCAATCTTTTTATAAACAAAAACAGCGAAGTGTTTTTTAAACTAAAAAGCGCAATTTCATTCAGATGAAATTGCGCTTTCAGTTATAAAATTATTTATAAATTTACATTGGTACAATCAGTTTATTCGTTTCCTCGTTCCAGGTAACGACTAAATACCAGACGATCATAATCCCGCCTATAACAAAAAGAGTTGGACCATAACCGAAGACTTCCGGCATGTACACATATGAACCAAGATAACCATCCACTTCGAAATCCTGATCCCTGAACCAGGCTGTCATGATTGATGAAGTTATTGAAAAAAATGGTACTACCATCATCAGTTTTACCTGTCCTTCACCTACACGCCAAAGAGTTCCTGAACCACACCCACCCGCAAACATTGCTCCAAGACCAAAAATAAATCCTCCTACAACTCCTCCCCAGCCAAAAGTGCCACGGATATAATGAGCAGTAGCCAAAACAGCTTCGCCTTCAGCACGCATGGGAACTGAGTATTTCAATACAGCTGCTCCAATTGCAACAATAACTATTGATAACATTACTGATTTTGCAAGAGTACAATCTCCCGTCATATGAGGTTCACGAAAACCTTGCACCATGCACCAACGGCCACGTTGCATTGCATAACCCAAACAGGCGGCAATAATTATGATACCACTAAGAGATGCCGTATAGTCACTCTCATCATTTGCTGAATAAGCATATGCGGCATATGTTAATCCTGCAATTCCCAGGGCACCAAGGCAGTAAATTACTGCTGGAGGAAAACTGAATGTTTTTGATCCGCCATCTCCCCAGGTTATATGTTCCATCTCCAGATAAAGGAGCTTTAAGCCGAGTATGACACCAAAGAAAAGACCAAACATCATGGCAAATCCATTAGCACCCAGGTTGCCAATGGCATTGTAGAACCCTCCAACATTACAACCACCGGCAAGAGTTGCTCCAATTCCCATAAGGATACCGGCAATTACCGCCTTAACCATTTCCCTATACGGTGGAACTCTTAAAGCAAATTCTTTTCCAAGACAGGCGCTTATGAATGCTCCTACTACAAATCCTATACCTATGACTGATCCGGAATTTATGAAAATAGAACGGGGAGCCTCTTCATAATATTGGAATACGCCTGCATCGGTTCCCAGTAAATTGGCAACCCCATACATCATCCAGTCACCCCAGCTGCGAATGGCGCCGACAATACCCCATGGTCTCCACCATGCCATTATCATGACAGAAAAAAATGCGACAATGACTCCGGTTACATAAGGATTCCATTCCTTTTCACAGAGTAAACCATAAAGTTCCTTGGCCTTGTTTTTTAAAACAGAACCTTCGCTCATAATACATGTCTCCTGATTGAATATTCTAAAATAGAACACTAATATTGAATGTGAATTTCTTACTTCGCCATTATTTTTTTGTCAAGTTCAACTGCTCAAACTGATTGTTTATACTACAATGTAGTGATTTTGATTTATGTTGTGATTTTAAGTGCTTAGAAATTCCGTTTTTTCGCTTCTTGACAGAAACACGAAGCTACGGTATAGCTCAGAATTGCAATAACTGAAGACTAAACAAAATAGAGTTTATATATGACGCTTTTGCGTCAATTAAACACTTAATTTTATTTTAGGAGAACAATAATGAGTGATCTAAAAACAGTGTCTGATGATGTTCAACCGAAAAGTGTACTTGATGCTAAAGGCTTGAGCTGTCCAATGCCTCTTTTACGTACTAAAAAAGAAATTGGAAAACTCGCTTCCGGTGATATTCTTCAAGTCGACGGAACAGACCCAGGCTCTCGAAATGATATTCCAGGATGGTGTGAACGTTCCGGCCATGAATATTTAGGTGAGAAGGAAGGTTCCGGGTTTATCAGTTTTTATATTAAAAAAGGCTGATTATTTTTTTCCTGAGTTGCTTTTAGTAGCACAACTCAATCTACAGTTATCTACTCTAAATGCGAACAGTTGCACTAATTGCTCGCATTTAGTGCCTTACTCCAGAAAATCTTTCATAAAACAAGAAATCTGGAAGTTACTATAAAATTAGAATGTTAAAGTAACCTCCAAGGCACTTATACCCCTCAAGGGGGCACTGAACAGAGTACCCGCAAAGCACGGGCACTGAGTACCCCCTTGTGGAGTGTTAGAGTATTTTTTTATTTATTCCTTTTATTCACAAAAGAACCACCATATTTTTGGAGGAAGTTAACATGGCAAAAAGTTTAGGTATATTTGTAACATCGCCTGACAGTTTGAAGCATGTCATTGGTGTTACCAAAGCTGCTAAATCGAAAGGATCCAAAGTTAAAATTTTCTTCACCTGGAAAGCCACAACTCTCTCGAAAGATCCATCTTTCCAAGGACTTTGCGAATTAGCTGATGATGTATCCATCTGTGTTGACAGCTATAAAAAACAGGGTTTTTCTGTTGATGATGTCCCTGCCGGACTTACAGCCAAGAAAATGGCGACACAAGCCCAACATGGAATTATTATAGAAGATTTTGACTGTTACCTCAGTCTGTAAGGAGCATTGATATGGAATACAAAAAAGTTTGTTTAATGTACAGACACGAAGATTATGCTATAGACGGAATACGATCAGCACTGGGTTTAGCTGTTGAAAATATGTATGCCTATGGCGTTGTCATGGATACTGAAATACCAAAACTTGATGAACTGACTCAGGAAAGCATCGAAATGTTGCGAGATATGGAAGGAGATGTTTTTTCCACAGTGCCGGCCAATGTGGAAAAAAATGGTTTCGAGCCACTTACAATAGAAGAGCTTGGTGAGAAACTTCGCGAGATGACCCATATCGTTCCTTACGGAATTAAATAATATTTCCAGGAGTTTATTTCATGAAAATCTTAAATGTATATAAATCCGAGCCGGATGAAACCGTTAAAAAATTGGTCGAGATAGTAACACGTGAAAGAGAATCCGACACTTTTGACCTCAACACTGAAAATCCTGATTATGATCAACTTGTAGATAAAATCTTTGAGGCTGACCAGACAATCTGCTGGTGGTAATCAGACATTTTATTCTTTTACATTAAAAAAACCCGGTTGAAGAGTAATTCGACCGGGTTTTTTTATTATAGTTTTCATAATAGTATCATGAAGAAGAGGTCTAAATGTCTTGATAGGTAACAATGAATTTTCATAAACAACTCTATTTGTCAGCAATACTATTGATATACCCCTTTCAACATCTATCCAAAAAGATGTTCCTGTAAAACCAAGATGCCCTACAGTCTGTTTGGAAAAATATTTCCCGCTACTTGAACCTCCGGCTGTTGGAGTGTCAAAACCGAATATCCAATTTCCGTATTTACTGCTTAATAATTTCCCTATATATTCAGGATCGGAATTTTGACGCTGTCTCTCTCCTCTAAATTGCTTTTCTATATTATCACATAAAGCTAAAACACCCCTTGTACTGCCAAAAACACCTGCGTGTCCTGCCACTCCCCCTAAGGCCCTGCAATTATCGTCATGAACGGTTCCACAAAGTTTTTTGTTTGACCATGGACATGTCCCTGTTTCGACAAACGATGGCGTTCTTTTAAATTGTTTGTTAGCAAAAAAAAGAGAATCATCAAGATCAAGAGGTGATAATATTTTTTTTGTCCAATACTTATCCAATGATTCTCCAGTAATATTTTCGATTATTTTGCCAAGGAGAATAAAACCCAAATCACTGTAAAGGTTGTTCGTACCGGGTTCGAAAGAAAGGTTTTCGGATAATATCCACTGAACCACATCTTCCATCCTTTGCTTTTGAGGGATGTTTAAAAGCTTTAAAAAGAATGGTCGATGGGCGGGTAATCCTGATGAGTGTGTTAGCAAATTGAGGATACTGATTTTTTTTTTATCATGTGAATGAAAGTCAAAAAAATTCGACAGCTTATCTTCGACACGCAGCTTATCCTCTTTCAACAATGAAATTAAGGAAAGCGAAGTCACCAGTGGTTTGGTCAAAGAGGCAAGGTCGAAGAAAGTTCCATCATCAACCGGTCGTCCTCCACATTCATCTCCCAGGCAACCATAATTAAAAATATAGCTTTCTTTTTCGCTTTGATTGCTTATTGATAAGCCTATGGAACATGCTGAAAAAACATGATTTTCCATTGCTTGACTGGTGATAAAATCTAAATTTTTTTTAAGAACATTCTTTGACCATTTTTTCATTAGAAAAATTTATTATTATATTGAAATTTTTACCTATTTTTACTAGATTACAGCCTGCCGCAAACAACAATATATATTTGTTATTGTGATAAAATTTGAACATCCAAAAATATACTGTCAATCATTTATCCACATATTTATTAACATACATTTATTCTAGTTTGTTAATGATTTATGGATAAGGTGTTCATAATGATGTTGATAACTTTTTATCAACATTTACAAAGATATGCCAAGACATCTTATGTTAGCATAAGATCACAATATATTATATACTTAGGTCAATTATTAACATATCAACCTATATAATAATAATAAGTTAAATAAATATACTAAGGATATGTCAAAAGGAGTTCCTTAATGGCACTAAACTGCACAGTAAACAAAAACGATCTGCTTGACGGCTTGAACAGTCTTCAGAATATAACTAATAAAAAAGGAACTTTGGCCATTTTATCAAACGTGCTTATCAGTACGGCTAGTGGTGGACTTAATATTACCGGTACGGATTTGGAAGTTGGTTTACGAAATTTTGTTCCTGCAGAAAATAGAGATGAAGGTTCATTGACTTTACCTTCTAAGAAAATTTTTGAAATAGTAAGAGAGTCCGGATCTGATACTATAACAATAGAAGAGACTGAAAACAGCTGGGTTATAATTAAGGCTGGATTAAGTACTTACAATCTGGCCGGTATGGCAAGCGATGAATTTCCTGAATTTCCTGATTTTGAAGAAGATACATTCTTCCCTTTTGAAAGTTACATTTTTCTTGAATTGATCGAAAAAGTTATCTATTCCATAGCCAATGAACAAGAAAATATCTATTCATTGACTTCTGTTCTCTTTCAAAAAGAGAAAATCGAAGAGACCTACTATCTCAAAATGGTGTCATCCGACGGACACAGACTATCCATAATGCAAAAAGATGTGGCAGCAGATCTTGAGCATTTACATCTCAATGATGTTACTCTTATTCCTAAAAAAGGGATTCAGGAATGGAAAAAATTCTGTGAAGGTAGAGACAATATAGAAGTTTCTTTCGAGAAAAAACAGGTTGTTCTGCGAGACGATAGATCAGTAATGGTAATTCGACTAAAACATGGCGAATTTCCTCAATATTCTGCTATTATCGATGCCATTCAACTTACGAATTGTTTAAAAATAAACAGGATACCGTTTCTGGAATCTCTCAAGAGAATAAATCTTTTCACTGAAGATATCTTTCATACCATCCAGCTCAAAATAGATATGGACAAGATGATTCTATCGTCGCAAAATGCCGATCTTGGAAACGCAAAAGACGAACAGAGTATATCCTATAGCGGGGAACCGCTCACTCTCGGTTTTAACTGCAGATATTTTATTGAAACCTTGCAGGTTATGGAATGTGAGACAGTTGAGGCATACATAAACTCAAACAGTAGTCCTTGCCTCATGAAATCAGGGGAAGATAAAGGTTTTATAAGTATCATTATGCCCATGCAGTTATAATAACTTAACCCGGTAAATGGGAAGAGAGCCGGGAACATTTATAAGACACTAAAGAATTCATTTATAATAAAAGGAACAAGTGTGACAGAAACAACGAATAGTTATGATGCGCAACAGATACAGGTTCTTGATGGTTTAGAAGCTGTAAGAAAACGACCATCTATGTATATCGGCAATACAGGTGAGGAAGGTCTTCATCACCTTATTTGGGAAATTGTAGATAATAGCATCGATGAAGCTTTAGCAGGACATTGCAGCCGCATTTGGGTTACAATTCATGAGGATAATGCTGTATCTGTCGAAGATGACGGCCGTGGTATTCCGGTAGATAAACACCCAACCGAAAATATGACGGCACTTGAACTGGTCATGACCACCCTGCATGCAGGTGGAAAATTCGATCATTCAAGCTATAAAGTTTCCGGTGGACTTCATGGTGTAGGTGTATCTGTAGTCAATGCACTCTCGGTAGAAACTATTGCTGAAATTCGTCGTAACGGTAAAATTTACAAACAATCCTACAGATACGGCGACAGAACAGGTGAATTGCAAATAATTGGGGAGAGCGAAAAAACTGGAACGAAAATTACCTTTAAAGCTGATCCCGGAATATTCACTGAAACAATTGCCTATAGCTATGAAGTAGTTAAAAGCAGGCTGCGTGAACTGAGCTTTTTGAACAAGGGTCTGCGTATTTATCTCAAAGACGAAAGAACAGGAGAAGAAGATAAATTTCATGCATCCGGAGGCATCGTTTCTTATGTAGAATACCTGAACAGAAAAAGGACTCCGGTTTTTGATGAACCTATCTTTATTTTTGCAACCAAGGAAAATGTTGAAGTTGAGATTGCTCTTCAACATTTTGATGGGTATTCAGAACGGCTTTTTTCTTTCGTCAATAACATTAATACCCGTGAAGGCGGCAGTCATGTTGCCGGGTTCAGATCAGCGTTGACTAAGTGCATTAACAGATATGCCAACGATGATATGATTCCTAAAAACATGCGCGAAAAAATGGGTGGTGACGATGTTCGGGAAGGATTGACCTGTGTTATTTCCGTTCGGGTACCTAATCCTCAGTTCGAAGGACAGACTAAAACCAAGCTGGGTAATAGCGAGGTAAAATCAATTGTTGAATCGGTCTGCACTGAAAAACTTACCCTTTTCCTTGAACAAAATCCAGGTGTTGCTAAAAAAATACTTTCTAAGGTAGTTGATGCCGCCAGAGCACGAGAAGCTGCCAAACGCGCTAGAGATTTATCCCGAAAAAAAGGTTCAACAAGTTTAATGATGGCAGGAAAACTTGCTGAATGTCAGGAAAAAGACCCGGCTAAACGAGAAATTTTCATAGTTGAGGGAGACTCTGCCGGAGGCTCTGCAAAACAAGGAAGGGATAGGTCAAATCAAGCTATTTTACCGTTGCGCGGAAAAATTTTGAATGTAGAAAAGGCCAGATTTGATCGAATACTAGGCAGTGAAGAAATAAAGCACCTTATTAGTGCACTCGGCTGTGGAATTGGCAAAGATGAATTTGACATAGAAAAGCTGCGCTATCATAAAGTTATAATTATGACAGATGCCGATGTTGATGGTGCGCATATTCGTACTCTTCTTTTGACCTTTTTATATAGACAAATGCTTCCTCTTGTGGAGGGCGGATTTATTTATATTGGGCAGCCTCCCCTCTTCCGACTGGGTAGAGGCAAAAAAGAACAATATTTTCTCGATGAAAACAAGCTTAACAGCCATCTATTCACTCAGGCGAGTGAAAATTTGAAATTAGAAGTTATCGGGCCTGAACAAATAACTGTCGAAGGAACATTTTTTATAGAGTTACTTGAAAAGCTCTCCGTTTATCAACGGGTTGTTTTGTATATGAATCGTTTGAATATTTGGGAAGAAATGCTCTATTTTCTTCTTGATAACGGCATACGATCTGCTGATCAGTTTAAAGATGAATCATTTATAAATGATCTGAAAGATAAACTTCCCGAAGATAAGCTTGTCATAGGCAATATTCGCTCTTGCAGGTGGAGACCCGACTGTTATGAATTTGATGTCGCTGTACGTGGTAAGATTCAGATTATGATGACGCTAGGTCCACAAATTCCCCTTATAAATGAATACAGAACTGCTCTTAATCTTTTTCCCATAATTCATACCTTTATTCAGTCAGCTTTTAAAATAATATATATTTCTCCAAGTAAACAGGATAAGGAAATTCCTGCTGCTGACTGGAGTGAAATGTTAAAACTTGTAAGAGACGAATCTTTTAAAGGAAGTCACCTGCAGCGTTATAAAGGTCTTGGTGAAATGAATCCGGAACAACTATGGGATACGACCATGAACCCCGAGAACAGAACACTCATGCAGGTAACAATTGATGATGTTGAACAAGCTGACGATATATTCACTACGTTAATGGGCGATAAAGTGGAACCAAGACGAGATTTCATACAGACCCACGCACTTGAAGTCACAGATCTTGATATATAATCCCTATGAAGATGAACAATTCATAGTTTGCCCCTTGAGGGATCAAAAAATTACCCTCTTTATAAAGAAGTCAATTAAAAAGCAGATATTCTCTTATGAGCACAGATACTGAAAAAAGCAGTGAACAGTTTCCCTCTATTTCAATAGAAAAAGAGTTACAGAAATCCTATCTGGAATATGCAATGAGCGTCATTGTCGGACGTGCATTACCGGATGTTCGTGATGGATTGAAACCTGTACATAGAAGAGCTCTTTTTGCCATGCGGGAGCTTGGCGTTCATTATAATCGACCTTACGTCAAATCAGCCAGGATAGTGGGTGATGTTATAGGTAAGTATCACCCTCATGGTGATACTGCCGCTTACGATACCATAGTTAGAATGGCGCAGAATTTTTCCCTACGCTATCCCCTTGTTGATGGACAGGGCAACTTTGGATCAATGGATGGCGATTCCCCTGCGGCGATGCGATATACCGAAGCGAGAATGACCAGAATAGACAGGGAAATTGTAAATGATCTTGATAAAGACACGGTCGATTGGATCCCTAATTACGATAACTCACTGAACGAGCCATCGGTAATGCCCAGCAAGGTCCCAAATCTCTTGATAAATGGGTCTTCCGGTATAGCTGTTGGTATGGCAACCAACATTCCGCCTCATAACCTTACTGAGGTAATAGATGCACTTACAAGCGTTATAGAAGATCCTAATCTCACTGTCCATCAGATTATGTCTATAATAACCGGTCCTGATTTCCCTACAGGTGGTCAGATATGTGGCCGTGCCGGAATTAGAGAAGCTTATGAAACAGGTCGAGGTATTGTTGTTATTCGAGCTCTTTCTCATATAGAAAAGATTAAAGAAGGCAAAAGAGAAGCGATAATTATAACCGAAATTCCTTATCAGGTTAATAAAGCAAATTTAGTCGAAAAAATTGCCGAGCTGGTAAAAGATAAAAAAATTAATTCTATTTCAGAAGTTCGGGATGAATCAGACAGACATGGCCTCAGAGTGGTCATTGAGCTTAAAAAAGATGAAATCGCCGAAATAGTAATAAATCAGCTCTATACAATGACCCAGATGCAGAAGTCATTTGGGATAAACTTATTGGCTATCGTTAATAACAAGCCTGAACTCCTTAATCTCAAACAGATTCTTGAACATTTCATTCTTCACAGAAAGGTAATTGTTTATCGTAGAACCGCCTTTGAACTTCGAAAAGCAGAAGAAAAAGCTCATATTCTCGAAGGTCTTAACATTGCATTGGATAATCTTGATGATGTAGTTGCTCTTATCAGGGCTTCGAAGAGCCCGCAGGATGCTAAAGATGAACTGATCCGTCGATATGAACTCAGTGATATCCAGGCGCAGACAATTCTGGATATGAGACTGCAAAGATTAACAGGGCTTGAAAGAGAGAAAATTGTCCGGGATTATGAAGAAGTAATGCAAGATATAAAAAGGTTTAAAGAAATTCTTGGTGATGAAAGTCTGGTTATGAAAATAATCAAGGATGAGTTTCTTGAACTGAAAGAGCAGTATGGCGATGATCGAAGAACGGAAATAATTGACGCCACAGACGAAATTCTTCCTGAGGATATGATTGCACCTGAGGATATGGCAGTTACCGTAACCCACTCCGGATATATAAAAAGAAATCCTGTTTCTCTTTATAGATCGCAAAATAGAGGCGGTAAAGGAGTAACGGCTGTTAAAAATATTGAAGAAGATTTTGTTTCCGATCTCTATGTAGCTTCTACCCTTGATATTTTCTTATTCTTTACCAACCAGGGGAAAGTTTTCTGGCGTAAGGTATACCAGCTGCCATCGGCAGGAAGAACCGCCAGAGGCAAAGCAATTGTCAATCTGCTCAATCTTGCAGCTGACGAAAAAATTGCCGCCATTTTACCGATAAGCAGTTTTGATGATGAATCTAATAATAAAACCATATTAATGGTTACCAAGTTCGGTCGTATCAAAAAGACAAGTCTGCAGGAGTTCAGCAGACCATTGCGAAAAGGCAAACGTGCACTCACTATTAATGATGGTGATGAAATAATTGCAGCACATGTTCTAAATGGTGAAGATACTATCCTTTTGGTAACTAAAAAAGGAATGTGTATTCATTTTCAAGAAACTGATATTAGAACCATGGGAAGAACTGCAGCAGGAGTAAAAGGTATAACTCTTGGTGAAGATGACGTAGTTGTCAGCGCAATCGTTATTAATTCCAACAACTCTATTCTTATAGCTACTGAAAATGGATTCGGCAAAAGAAGTCCTATTGAAGAATATCGTCTGCAAAAAAGAGGCGGTAAAGGTGTAAGAGGTATAAAACGAAGTGTTAGAAATGGCGATGTAATTGCCGCGAAGCAGGTTGATGATGACGAAGAAGTCATCCTTATTGCTGATTCCGGTAAAATGATTCGGATGGATTTGAGCACTATCAGAATAATTGGTAGAAGTACTCAGGGTGTAAAACTCATTAATCTTGATGAAAATGAAAAGGTTGTGAGTTTAGACAGCCTTGCCAAAGACAATAGTACAAATGATGATGATGAAGATATCGAGTTCATGGATGGTGAAAACGATATTGTGATTGATCAAGATGATGTTGATTCAGAACCTGGTACTGATGAATAACAATCTTAAAATAGCAGTAATTGGAGCAGGTTCATGGGGTACTGCTTTAGCAGTACTCCTGGCAGGAAAAAACTACACTGTTCATTTGTGGGGGCACAGGACAACTCACATAGATAGACTTATCAGTGACAGAGAAAATAAAAAATATTTGCCTGATATTAGGTTTCCTGAAAGTATCCAACCACTGCACGAACTTAAAGTTGCTGTAGAAGGTGCTCTCATAGTAGTTATGGCAGTACCTTCTCATTCCTACCGCAATGTCTTTACTGAAATACTACCTTTTCTTGGTGAAAACTGTAAAATCCTCTCCGCAGTTAAAGGTATCGAAAACAATACTCTCAAAACAATGACCCAGGTTATGAATGGAATCCTGGCAGATCATTCACAATATAATTTCATAGAAAAAAATATTGAACTAGGTGTTATTTCAGGGCCATCTTTTGCCCAGGAAGTTGCAAAAGAAGTTCCGACCGCAGTTACCATTGGTTTTCATAATTTACAAACGGCTATTGATCTTCAAAAAATATTTGTAACCGATTTTTTTCGAGTTTATGCAAGCAGGGATGTCATAGGACTTGAGATAAGTGCTTCAGTAAAAAATGTTATAGCTATTGCTGCTGGTGTTTGCGATGGCCTTGGTTATGGTTTGAACACAAGAGCTGCCCTTATAACCCGTGGGTTAGCAGAAATACAGAGATTGGGAACCGCTATGAAAGCTGATCCCGCAACATTTTCCGGTCTGAGCGGGCTGGGGGATCTTTTGCTTACCTGCACCGGTGATCTCAGCAGAAACAGAATGGTTGGTCTAAAACTTGGTCAAGGGAAAACTCTGGATCAGATTAAAGCTGAAATGAGTATGGTGGCTGAAGGTATAAAAACTACTCAGTCAGTCTATGATCTCGCTCAAAAAATGAAAATAGAAATGCCAATACTTGAACAAGTTTATAACATTATTTATAAGGGAAAAAACTGTTCGGAGGCGGTCAGGGATCTTTTAAAAAGAGAATTAAAGGTTGAATAATAATATTTTTTTCGTAGCCGTCCACTCGAAAAAGCATAAATAATTTCAGATCTGTAAACGTTCACCAGTACTTATACGGAGTGCTGGTGAACATTTACGTCTTTTCAAATATTACATCTCATCAGACCAATCTTTGTGTTCAAACTGGCTATGATCCGGTTTTGGTGGTTTTTCTTCCAGTAGACGCTGATCAAGCCATTTTTTGATCATTGCAATTTCTGTTTTTACCTCGGTTAATGCTTTGCCTCTATGGCTCACTTTATTTTTTTCCTCCATAGATAATTCTGCGAAAGTTTTACTCAATTCTTCAAAATAAAAAAGTGGATCATAACCAAATCCATTATCTCCTCTTTTCTCGTCTATAATGATGCCTTCACATCTTCCTTCATAAGTGAGAGCCGGGCCGGAAGGAACAGCGATAGAGAGAACACATTGAAAATGAGCCTTCCTGTTATCAACTCCTTTTAGAGAATTAAGTAACTTATTACAATTTTCATCATCAGTAGCTTTTTCTCCCGCATATCGAGCAGAATAGACTCCCGGTTCACCGTTTAAAGCTTCAACGACTAATCCTGAATCATCAGCTATTGCTGGGAGGCCTAATACTTTAGCAGTATGAATTGCTTTTTTGTAAGCATTTTCATCAAAGGTATTGCCGTCTTCAATCGCTTCTGGAATTGGTCCGAAATCGTTAAGTGATCTTATTTCAACCTGTAAATCTTTAAGTATTTCTCTAAATTCACGAAGTTTATTCTCGTTTCGTGTAGCTATAACTAAGATAGAAAGCATAGTGGATACCTTTATTTTTTACGGAGACTTTTATCATATCGTTCCTGTTCACTGTAAACACAGCCGCAATAGGGCTGACGATACATTTCCAGTTTTTTCGATTCATCTATACCGCGCTGCCACCCTTCTCTAAAATCATGGTAATAAAAGGGAATTTCATATTGTATAGACAATTTTTCGCACAAAGAGAGTAAATGAGAGTGGCGTTGATATTTACTATAGAGCAAGGTAGTTGAAAATGCATCAAAAGCCATTTCTTTAGCTATGGATACTGTTTTTTCCAGGCGCATTCGATAGCAGATATTGCATCGTTCAGCTTCATGAAAAGCGACCTTACGAACGAAATCGGTAAGGCCATATCCAGTATCTAGTATAAGGGGAAGTTGTGTTTCGTTGGCGTAATCCTGCAGGGTAGAAAGCCTTCTTTCAAATTCCTTGAAGGGATGTATATTGGGATTGAAAAAATGACCGGTAACTTCTATCCCATTATCTCGCAATACAGAAAGGGGGTAAATAGTACAGGGTCCGCAGCAGACATGTAAAAATACCTTCATGATTTTTAAATTTTATAATTTTTAGGATCAATATTGTATTGGTGAATCTTATAATTAATAATACGAAGGCTAGTGTCCAGATCTTTGGCAGTTTTTGTCTGATTACCATTATTTCGTTTCAGCCCCTCAACAATGAGTTCTTTCTCAAAATTTTCAACAGCAACAGATAAAGAATAAGGATTTTCTCTTTTAGATGATTCTGCGGTCTGGAGGGTTGGAGGCAGATGTATCCCTTTTATTGTATCACCATCGCAAATGATGACGGCCCGTTCCATGCAATTTTGCAATTCCCTGACGTTGCCCGGCCAATGATACTGAATAAGCATATCAATAGCTGAAGTTGATATTCTTCTGATATTTTTACTATTTTCTCTGGCATATTTATCCAGGAAAAATTCTGCGATAAGTAGAATATCAGTACGTCGTTCACGAAGAGGAGGCATATATACAGGAAAAACATTCAGCCTGTAATAGAGGTCTTCACGAAAATTTTTTTCAGCGACCGCATTTTCAAGATCCCGGTTTGTAGCAGCAACAAGGCGGACATCGCACGTCAGTTGTTTGGTGGACCCCAGCCTTTGAAAAGTTCTTTCCTGTACGACATTTAGAAGTTTAACCTGTACTGAATTACTGATCTCCCCTATCTCGTCTAGAAAAAGCGTTCCCCCTTCAGCCTGTTCAAATCTGCCTATTTTTCGATCGGTGGCTCCGGTAAAAGCACCTCTTTCGTGGCCAAACAGTTCAGATTCCAGCAAAGTTTCTGGAAGTGCGGAGCAGTTTACCACAACAAAAGGTTTGGCCTTTCTCCTCCCGTTATAGTGTAGAGCTTTAGCTACCAGCGTTTTACCTGTACCGGACTCTCCACGAAGAAGTACGGTTGCGTTGGAATCAACAACCCGGTGAATCATCTCATAAACATCCTGCATTCTGCTGGAGTTGCCGATAATATCATTAATTTTATTTTTTTCAGAAAGTTCTCTTTTGAGTTTAAGGTTCTCTGTATACAATTCTTCTGTTTCTTTATTGACCTTCTGAATTCGAACTACGGTTTGGGCAATAATACTAGAGAGAACCGTTAGATATTGGAGATCAGTGTTTGCCTGTTCCCCTATCCCATCCTCATAAAACCTATCTATACTGAGAGTTCCTATAACATTTTGTCCATCTTTTATAGGGACACACAAAAAGGATCTTTTTTGTTCCGTTATGTTTCCTCTAGCTCTTGTCCTGTTCAAAAAAAGAGGTTCTTCGGAAATTTGGGGTACTATGATTGGTTCTCCTGTTGATACTACTCTGCCGGTTATTCCTTCTCCTATCTTATATTTACCTCTCTTTCTTCCTTCAGCAGTTAAACCATGAGCAACCTCAATTTCAAGTTTACCTGTTATTGGATTGACGATAGTTACTGTTCCATTCTCCATGAATTTCATCTTGGACAATATTTGCATTGTTTTTTCAAGACAATCGCGTAATTCCAAGGAAGATGCGAGTTGTTTTGTTATTTCGTAAAGAGCTGTTAAATCTTCTAACTGTTTGGAAATATCGCTTTTAGCTACCATATCAATAAGAAATCGGATTTTAAGATAAAGAAATTATGAGTATTTTGATCAATTGTAACAAAATTCTGGGTGTTTATCGAACACTTATTACAAAAATGTGAAAAACTGACAATAAACAAATATTTTCAAATTCATCTTATTGACATATAAGGGATCAAATGGTACATAATGCTCCACGGAGGAATGGCCGAGTGGTTTAAGGCGGCGGTCTTGAAAACCGTTGTACGAAAGTACCGTGGGTTCGAATCCTACTTCCTCCGCCAAATTATTATTTTGTTATGCGGAGAGGTGACCGAGAGGCCGATGGTGCTCGCCTGCTAAGCGAGTGTGGGGGTAAGACTCCACCGAGGGTTCGAATCCCTCCCTCTCCGCCATAATAAAGAACTAAGGGGACATGATATTAACTATCATGTCCCCTTTTTTGTATTATGTGCTTCTTCAGCTGTTTATTTAATAGCCCCACAGCAGAACTGAACTTATCCATCCTGATAAACCAGACTCATGTTTTACCTCAACCCACCCGGATTGTTGCTGTACCATTTCAAAAACAACCCCATAGTAGGCTTTTCCAACTATTTTATCTTCTGCACTCGGGCTCTGTCTTATATTTATTTTTTCGCCATTACCTCTATTGGCTTTGACAATCATATGAGGACGATCTACTAATAATGATTCATGAACCCAACCAGTGTCATCCTCAAAATCTTTAATTTTGACCCAATCCTTTTCTCTCTGTACTATTTCAACCGGAAACCCTTCTCCATATTCCCATAAAATACTGTATTTTGTTCCGGGTCCTGATCGCAAATTAACACTGTCACCCTTTATGCTGAGCATCTCTGCGTGCAATAAAGAAACGGAGAAGACAGAAAAAATAACAAACAAAAAAGTAATTATCCGAGATAATAGATGAATATTCTTTTTAAGAGTAAAAGGATAGTTTTTGATCATGACTATTGAGGGAGTAGTCCCTTCTAGTAACTTATTACTGCTCGGTTAATAAGAGTTCGGTGACTCTGTCAAGGTCATCAAGGGAATAGTATTCAATTTCAATTTTACCTCGACTTCCGTTCTCAGTAATTGAAACCTTTGAGTTTAAGCGATTTGTAAGTTGTGTTATTAGTGAACTCTTAAAAGAAGGGGGTATTTCTTCCGCTGTGTTTTTGTTTGAGTTTTTTATTGGAGATTTAGAAAATGTAGCTTTTTTTATTATCTTTTCAGTTTGCCGAACTGAAAGGCCATTCTTTATTATTAAATTACGTATTTCCTGTAACTTTAAAGGACTGTCAACGAGTTTCACCAACGCGCGTCCGTGACCTTCTGTTAGTAATCCATTCGTTATATCCCCTTTTATTAAATCGGGAAGTTTTAATAATCTCAACATGTTAGTGACTGTCGATCTTTGTTTTCCTACTCTTTTTGCCGTTTCTTCCTGGGTGTAATTGAATTTTTCGATTAGCTTTCTATAGGCTTCAGCTTCTTCTATTGCGTTAAGGTCTGTTCTTTGAATGTTTTCTATAAGAGCTAATTCAAGTAAACTATCTTCGTTATCAACATCAACCAGGATTACAGGAACCTGAGAAAGTCCGGCAAGTTTGGACGCCCTAAGTCTTCTTTCTCCAGCTACAAGTTCAAAATTATTATCTGATCCCGAAGTCACTATAAGTGGTTGAATAACACCCTTTTCACGAATAGAGTCTGCTAACTCCTGAAGATCATTGGCGTCGAAATTAGTTCGTGGTTGGAATTTATTTGGAACAATTTTGTTAATATTACATTCAAAGAACTTCTCTCGTTCTTCTCCAAAAAGAAGATTAACTCCTTGACCCAGTCCTGTTTTTTTACTCATTTTTTTTCCTCTGATTAGTCAGAAATTCTTTAGCAAGACTCATGTATGCGACAGCTCCGGTAGATTGCTTATCATAATCGAGAATAGTTTGTCCATGGCTTGGGCACTCGCTGAGTCTGACATTCCTTGGAATTACTGTTCTAAAAAGCTGATTGTTGAAATGTGACTTGATCTCCGCTGCAACCTGATGGGTAAGTCTATTTCTTTTGTCGAACATTGTTAAAATTAAGCCTTCAATGTATAGATCTTTGTTAAATGTTTTTTTGACAGATCTGATTGTATTCACAAGTTGAGCAAGACCTTCCATAGCAAAGAATTCGCATTGCATAGGGATAAGAACTGAATCGGCAGATGTTAGTGCGTTGATTGTTAGAAGTCCCAGTGAAGGAGGGCAATCGATTATGATATAATCGTACTTTTCCACCAAAGGTTCTAGTAAAAATTTGAGTTTCGTTTCTCGCTTCTCGATGTTTATCATTTCTATTTCAGCTGCCACGAGATCGATACTTGCCGGCAGAATGTCGAGATTTTTTATTCCACTTTCTTTCACAACATCAAGAACTGGATAATCTCCGGAGTAGGCATGATAAAGATGAACTTTAACTTTTTTCATATTTATACCGACACCACTGGAAGCGTTTCCTTGAGGGTCGGAGTCAACAATAAGAACCCTTTTCTTCTTTAGAGCAAGAGCTGCCGAAAGATTAATAGAGGTAGTTGTTTTTCCAACACCTCCTTTCTGATTGGCAACAGCAATAATTTTAGCTTGTGTATTCATTACGATCCTTAAAGGAAAAATTTTATATCGCATAAAATAAACTTTTTAGTTTAAAATATCTCGATAATTTTTACCTAAGGCCACATCTTTTGATGTTTTTATGAATATATAGTGAAAAAGTCGACAACCTCTTGCATTTTTTGATAAAAAACATTTAGCTTTCTGGGAATGTGAGTGTGTTCTATGTTTCACGTGAAACATTCTAAGAGTGTGTTTTTGAAAAATCTGCCACTCAGTTCAGTCACTTTCTGAACCATAAAGAATATTAAGAAAATAAAATAAAGCTAAATTCCCGTTTACCGAGATTAGGAGATTGTGATGGAGTCAGATTTTTTAGTTATTGGTAGTGGCATTGCTGGATTGTCATTTGCTTTGAAAGCTTCCAGTTTGGGAACTGTTAATATAATCACAAAGAAAGAAGAGGTAGATTCCGCAACCAATCTCGCGCAAGGAGGGATAGCTGCAGTTCTTAATAGTGAAGATAGTTTTGATTCTCATATAGATGATACACTTAAAGCAGGTGCGGGTCTGTGTGATGAGGCCGTTGTAAAGATGGTCGTTGAAAATGGACCAGCTAGAATAGATGAGTTGATTGAGCTTGGAGTAAATTTTATAAAGGGAAAAGATGGAAGTCTTAGTCTGGGACGAGAAGGTGGCCATTCCAAAAGAAGAGTTGCCCACGCCTTTGATCTGACAGGAAAAGAAATTGAAAGGGCTTTAATCGAAAGTGCAGCCAAGGTTAACAATATATTTCTTTTCGAAAATCATATGTGTGTTGATTTAATAACTGAGGTTCAAACAGATAAAGAAGGGGTAATTGATCAAAAAACATGTGTTGGCGCATACGTAATTGATGAAAAAGGAAATATAAAAACGTTTACAGCAAAAGTAGTTGTTCTTTGTACGGGCGGAGCTGGAAAAGTATATCTTTATACCAGTAACCCTGATATAGCAACGGGAGATGGAGTTGCTGTGGCTTCCAGGGCCGGCGCCAAAATTGAAAATATGGAGTTCGTACAATTTCACCCTACATGTCTATATCACCATCAGGCAAAAAATTTCCTCATTTCAGAAGCTGTCCGCGGAGAAGGAGCATTACTTCTTAATCAGGATAATGAAAGGTTTATGGAATTATATGAACCAGAGGAAAAGGAGTTAGCAACTCGTGATAAGGTGGCAAGAGCAATCGATACCGAAATGAAACGATCAGGATGTGATTTCGTTTACCTGGATATAAGCAATAAAAAAAGGAACTTTCTTCAGGAAAGATTTCCGACAATATTCAATAAATGCCTGTCCCTCGGTTTTGATATATCAAAGCAGCCGATTCCTGTAGTTCCAGCCGCTCATTATCAATGCGGAGGGGTTGCAACAGATAAATATGGTAGAACCACAATAGAAAATCTCTTCGCATTGGGAGAAACTGCCTGTACGGGATTGCATGGAGGAAATAGGTTGGCGAGTAATAGCTTACTCGAAGCTATTGTGTATGCTGAAAATGTTTTCAGATATTGTGAGAATAATTGGAATTCCATTGGAAAAGAGCAAGAAAAAAAGGTATATGACTGCCATGAAAATAATAAAGAGGAAATTGATGAAGAGATCCTGATTAATCATAACTGGGACATAATTAGAAGAATTATGTGGAATTATGTTGGTATTGTCAGGAAAGAATCACGATTGCTGGTTGCTAAGCAAAGGATTGCAGAAGTAAGGTCCGAGATAGATGAACTGTTGAGAAAATTTAAAAATACCCCTAATATGATTGAATTAAGAAATATTTCTCTCGTTGCGTCACTTATAATAGATGCATCCCTGGCAAGGAAGGAATCAATAGGGCTACATTATATTATCGATTAATCGGTACAAAGAGTGAGTATTTTATCTTCAATGGTACAAAGATCCAAACGCTGTTTTAAAGAGAATGATGAAAAAAAATATTAAAGTACTCATAGTAGATGATGAGTCTCAAAATGTCAGGATAATGAAAGAATTATTGAGTTATCACCCTCAATATGAATGTAAAGAAGCAAAATCAGGTGAAGAGGCTTTGGATGTTCTTAAAACTTATTTTCCTGAAATAATTTTGCTTGATGTCATGATGCCGGGAATAAATGGATACGAAGTCTGTAAAAAAATTCGATGCCAGCACGAGCACAAGTTTTCGAAAATCATAATGGTTTCCGGAATGTCGATGATCAATGACAGGCTGAAGGGATATGAAGCTGGAGCTGACGACTATTTGACAAAGCCATATGTAGAAGAAGAGCTTGTCGCAAAACTTGAGGTTTATTCGAAATTAAATAGAATAGAGGAAGTTGATAACCTAAAAACCATAGCTCTAAATATACTCAGTCACGAAACCAAAACGCCACTGAATGGAATCCTCTTAGGAAGTGAACTTCTAAGAGAAGTTGATGGGCTCCCTGAAAAAGCCAAACTGTACGTTGATCTCATAAAAGAGTCCGGTGTAAAGATTAAAGAATTGGTTGAAAAAATATCAAGATATTATTTTATCAAAGATGGAATAGAAAAAAATATATCAGTTAATTCTCTTTGTGGAGTACTTGATAGTGTAGTCCAGTTGTTAAATGATAACGAAAATCAAGTGCGAGTGGAATGTGATTGTACCAAGGATATAAAATTTGCGGCAGATTGGGAACTTTTGAAAGAAGCATTTGGCTATGTGATTGATATATCGCATAAAAACTCTCCGGTGTCTGGGGTAATCACTGTTAATTGCTGGATCAACAATGATGACATTTTTATTCGGATTGCTGATCAGGGATCTGGTGTTGAGCCTTCACTCACAAACAGGGTTTTTGATGGCCTTTTTATTCCAGATCTTTTTCATCATAGAAAAGGAACAGGGCTAGGTTTAGCCATTGCAAAAGAAGTTATTGAAGAGCATGGCGGACGAATTACATGTAGAAACAGCAAGGACAGTGGAACAATTTTTGAGATATCCCTTAAAGATCAACGTCAGTGTCCTGATATTTAATACAATAATCAATAACTTAGATTGATAAAAGGAGCATGTGCGATTAGAAATCGTAAGTGCTCCTTTTTTATTTTTGTTCAACAGAAAAGGATGTCCACGCAATCGATGTTGTAAACCGTTCTTCTTTTATCGGGAAAAAGTAAGTTTCCTCCATAAATCATAGATTAATAATGAAGAGAACAGCTCTTAGTGGTACAACAACTCGCTTTGGAATGAGAAATGTTATTTCTGCTGCTTTAAGTGCTTTACTCCAGAAAACCTGTCATAAAAGAATTTTGCTGCCGAAGCAGCAGAAGCCACCAGAAATCACCTTAATATTGTTGTACCAGGAGTTGTCCGTATGAAAATTGGAATTGTCGGTTTGCCTAATGTTGGTAAATCCACCTTATTTAATGCCCTTACAAAGGCTGGTGCTGAAGCCAGCAATTATCCTTTCTGTACAATCGAGCCAAATATTGGCATTGTTCGTGTGCCCGATAAACGACTTGATGTTTTAGCCCACCTTGGAACATCAAATAAAATTATCCCAACAACTATTGAATTTGTCGACATTGCCGGCCTTGTTAAAGGAGCATCAAAAGGTGAAGGATTGGGTAATAAGTTTCTCGCTCACATTCGAAGTGTTGAGGCTATAGCACACGTTGTGCGTTGTTTTGATGACGACAACATAACCCACGTACATGGTGAAATAGATCCTGTGGGAGATGTTGAGACAATAAATCTGGAACTGATTCTTTCTGATCTGGACCTAATAGAGAAAAGAATAGTATCAGAGGAGAAAAAAGCGCGTGGCCAGGATAAAGAGGCCATCATAAAGTTGAACGGTTTACTTAAAATAAAAGCTGTTCTCGAAGATGAAAAACCAGCCAGGATTGCTCAGCTCGATAAGCAGGAAAAAATACTCATCGATCGAGAAATGCAACTTCTAACCAGCAAAAAAGTGATCTATGTTGCTAACGTGAGCGAAGAGGACCTTGCATCAGATGGTGCTGAAAGTCCATATGTTCAGAAATTAAAAGCTCACGCCGATTCGCATGGAGATGGTTTGGTCTGTGTGTCGGCCAAAATAGAGGCTGAACTCTCAGAAATGGATGAAGATGAAGCCGAATCCTTTCTGGCGGACCTGGGCCTCAAAGAATCTGGTTTTACACGTCTTGCACGGGAAGCGTACTTTTTACTGGATCTCATTTCCTTTCTTACGACGGGTGTAAAAGAAACCCGAGCCTGGACAATCAAAAAAGGAACCAAAGCTCCACAGGCTGCAGGAGTAATTCATACCGATTTTGAGAAACATTTTATTAGAGCAGAGGTTGTTCCTTACGACGATCTTGTCTCAGCAGGTTCCTGGGCCGCAGCAAGAGAGCGGGGGAAGCTTAGAACAGAAGGGAAAGATTATGTTTTTCAGGATGGAGAAGTTACAGTATTTTTAACCAGCGCCTAAAACGAAAAAAGCGTTCTTATTATTTTCCAAACTGGTTTCCCCACCCGAATTAGAATCGTCGTTGTCGGCATTAAAGCCGAATTCTAGCAAATACCCACGTTTTTTAGAACGGCATAGCCAACCCGGAAACCGGACAGGTTGTAGCCTTTGAACAAGGTACTGGTGACCTGGAGATCGGGAAGGTCAGCCAGTACCCAATGGGCAACTAACTCTCCTGTGGGGCCGATGAAGGCCTCGTTCATCAGGAAGCGGGTATACGGATGGCGTGCAGTAGATCGGGCAATATGCCGAAATTGCCGCCATTCGGATTGTTGGGATTGACAATGACGGGACATACATGATGGCTCTCCAATCTGTATGTAGTTGATAATAAACAACAAATTCTCGTCCGTCAGCAGTCGGGTCTGATGATATCCCGTAGCATTATTCGGAACCAATGGGTAGGGAGCATGAGCAGATGCACCTGCCCGTCTAGACACGAATTCAAGTTTACCCCCATCCGGATGCATATCTGGTCAATTCCATAATCAAGGCGAAGCGGCAGATAAGAAGTCATTACTTCGATACGACAATTATTGGCCACAAGAATCCACCACCCGGAGCAACGAATTGTATCCTTTTGTGTTCATGCTCGGTCCTAGGCAACAGGTGCGTTGTTCCAAGGTATACAACGCGCCTGCTGAGAGCTACAGCAAGGCCCCTGGTGTGGATTTGTCGGACCGGATTATATAAACCCTAAAGGTATAGTTATAGTCAAGGCGACGCTCACCAGGGCAAAAATCAGGGTGATCCGCTACTTGAACCTTCCTGCATTGTACTGAACAAAAATAGGACCAAGAATGTCAAACCTCTTGAAAAACCCATTTATTCTGAAAATCAACACAATGTTCATGAGAAATGCGGGTTAGTGGCGATGGTGCGTAAACATATGGACTATACGTCAGTTATTCCAGTTCAATAAAAATTATATTTCTAGACCAGGCCCGTTGTGTTTGCGGTCATGAACATTTGACGCACTGTCGTTGTTTACCAAGCGTTGCTAATCCTTCATTCTATGCTTAATAAGTAAGTTAGAAATGTAAATGCAGTAATGTAGCATTAAATACTACCGAAGGTCTTAACATCCAGGGAAAGTCAATTATGAAAGTATCATCCTTCACCATCGTGGCCTATAGCCGCTTTTTCTTTCTCTTCTTTGTTTTGCTCCTTGCTGTACCTGTGCATGGAGCCCAGTTTGAAGAAGATGTCTCGACAGACGAATATCTGTTCGTCAAAGGGATTGTTCAATCTATCTCCCTTGAAGAACAAAAGCTAACGCTTAAACAGAAAAATGGTGAGAAAATTTCCTTTAGCATCGGCGAGGATACTATTTTGGAAGGCTTTTACAAACTTACCGAGCTGCCGCTTCGCCAAAAAATCAAGGTGTGGTACAAGCCGAAGGGCCAGGAGAACAAGGCCTTAAAAATCCTCAAGCCACTAGAGCTCGGCTGCTGAGCTTAACTAAATTTCCGCCTCAGCCAGGAGACAAAGATATGAATAAAATAGTTCTCATTGTCGCAGCACTTATTTTTATCTCGACGGGTTACCACGCAGAGGCGCAAAGTGAGTTGTTCAATAATGATAAAGCATTACAAGGAGTGCAAAAAGCCAAAGCATATTTTGATGTTACCATCGGCGACCCAAAGGCACTGCTCATTCGTCTGGATCTTATTGAAAAGACCTATCATCAATTAGTCGCCGCCGGGGTCAGGCCCGATATGGTGATAGGGGTACGAGGCAAGGCGAGCGCATTTTTCACCAAGGGCAATGGATACGTTATCGATAGTGATTTACCTACAAAAGAGCGTATCGCCACCATGGTCAAAAAACTTACCGGGATGAAAATTGGCATTGAACAATGCCGTATCGCCGCAGGATTCGAGGATATTGACGTTCCCGATTTCCTCCCTGAGATGGAGCTTGTCGTCAACGGGTACGTTTCGATGATTGGCTACCATGCCCAGGGATATGCCTTTGTTCCCATGGATTAATACCCAATTGACTGCAGACTGATACTCCGATTTGGAAGACAGTTTGAAGAGAAGGCCCATTAATGGGCCCATTAAAACAAAACAGGCACTTAACGATGTTCGCTAAGTGCCTGTTTTTATATGGCGTCCCCAACCGGATTCGAACCGGTGTTGTCGGCGTGAAAGGCCGATGTCCTGGACCTGACTAGACGATGGGGACAAAATTCTTGGTGGGTCGTGCGCGATTCGAACGCGCGACTCTCTGATTAAAAGTCAGATACTCTACCGGCTGAGTTAACGACCCATGGAGGAAACCTTTATACAAGGTCGGTTAAGATGTGTCAATAATTTTTTACTTATTATTTCTTTTTATCACTCGTTAATCAATAGTCAAGTATACAGATGACATTTGCTGATAGTAGAGCTGGTATGATAAAAAAGTTGAGACACTTACCAAGGAGTGCTATATGAAAGAGCTGAATAATGTTTTGGTAAGTGAGAGAAAATTTGTTTCTGTGAAAAACAAATCCCGCCTTGTTGAAAGGTGTCTCCTCCGAAAGTTCATAATAATTTTTCACCAATCTTTACTAATCGGTTTCATATGGGTTTAATAAAAGGTTCCGGCAGTTTTGTGAGGTTTTCTGTCCTGGGAGAATTGCCGGAAAATACTTTGGACTTTATCGCTAACAGGATTGCAGCCTTTGCCTTCCAGGATATTGATGATACGTATGATGAATACTCAATAGGCTGGGTATCTGTTCTTAATATGTTTGACTCTCAATTCAAGTTTGCATCTTACGCTGCAGGTGATTACATCACCTTGACGATGCGCATTGACGAAAGAAAGGTTTCTCCCGCGATTCTGAAGAAAGTTATTCAGAAGGAAGAGGAGCGGGTTAGACTGGAAAAGCAGCTTCCGAAATTGAGCAGAAGCATGAAGGTGGAAATTAAAGAGCGGGTCCAGGTTGACCTGATGCGCAAAGCTATTCCGATACCCTCCATATTTGAGCTTTGCTGGAGTCTTTCCGATGCAACTCTGCTCTTTTTTTCAACTAATAAAAAGATACATGCAGTCCTTGAAGATTTTTTCAAGGACAGTTTCGGTATGCTTATTCGTCAGCAGATTCCATACACAACTGCAGAGCATCTGGTCGATGAAGAACAGCTTGCTGCGTTGGAAAGAATATCTGCTGATATCTTTGTGTAAAATATATATTTTAAATTATCCAGCGAGATATTCTATAAGGCGGCAGAAGAGAGATGGATTTAGTTGATCTGATAGTTGAAAAAAGATTTCTTGGCCAGGAGTTCCTCACCTGGCTCTGGTGGAAAAGTGAAGAGCGCGGCGGCAGCGTGGAACTTCCCGGTCAAGGAGACATAACTGTCGTCTTTGAAAAACATATGCTCCTTGAGTCGGGAGAAGGGGAGTCGACTGAAAAAATTGTGTGCACAGGCCTGCAGACCGAACTGCAGGAGGCCCGAACTGGTTTGCAAATGGGTAAAAAACTCGAGCAGGCACGCATTGTAATAGGTCACAATGACTATGAATACAGTCTCACCCTGGCCGCAGCATTGATGGAATTCAGGAATGTACGACTACCGAAAACGGAAACAACGGAAAATGATAAAAGTGATAATCCAGAAGAAGTGGAGGGGATGATCCTTGAGCGTATCTATCTTTTTGAGGAACTCATCAAATTGTTGAATGCGTTATTCAGAATGTTTCTTAATGTTCGATTGAGTGACGTCTGGAGAGAAGAATTGCAGAAAATAAGGCATTGGGTCGCAAAATCTCCCACAGTTGCAGCAGATATAACTCAAATGTAAAACAAGTAATCAGGGAAGCCATGGAGTTCGAAACAGTAATAGGGCTGGAAATTCACGCCCAGCTGAAAACAGTGACGAAGATTTTTTGTGGGTGTTCAACCAAGTTCGGTGCTCCACCTAACAGCAACACCTGTCCCATCTGCTTGGGAATGCCCGGAGTACTTCCTGTGTTGAATAAAAAGGTGGTTGAATTTGCCATAAAACTTGGTCTTGCCACTGATTCGACTATCAACCGATTCAGTCAATTTGCCAGGAAAAACTACTTTTATCCAGATTTACCAAAAGGTTACCAGACCTCTCAATTTGATCTGCCGATCATTGGTCGGGGCAATATCGAAATTGAAGTTGACGGACAGAAGAAGATTATTGGTATAACGCGTATTCACATGGAAGAAGACGCAGGCAAGCTTATTCACGACGATGTTGAACCTGTTTCGCATGTCGATCTGAATCGTACCGGCACCCCCTTGCTGGAAATTGTTTCTGAGCCCGATATCCGTTCTCCTGAAGAAGCTTCAGCTTATCTTAAGAAAATCCATGCTATTCTTCGTTATCTGGACATTTGTGACGGTAATATGCAGGAAGGAAGCTTTCGCTGTGACGCAAATATATCCCTTCGACCAGTGGGGCAGGAAAAGTTGGGAACCAGAACAGAACTCAAAAATATGAATTCGTTCAGGCATGTTCAGAGTGCCTTGGAATATGAAATTCGCAGGCAGAGAGATATACTGCTCGATGGAGGGCAGATCGTCCAGGAAACCCTTCTCTGGAATCCTGATAAAAATTGTTCGGAATCAATGCGCGGCAAAGAAGATGCCCACGATTACCGGTATTTTCCCTGTCCGGATCTGGTACCCATTGAAATAAGCGAGGATTGGATTGACGAGGTACGTGCTACGCTGCCGGAACTTCCCGATCAGCGTAAGGCCCGGTTTATCGCGCAATATGAACTGCCGGAATACGATGCCGTTTTGCTGACAGCTGACCGTGAAGTGGCTGAATATTTCGAAGAGACGGTAAAATGCGGAGCCCAGGCAAAAAAAGCCTCCAACTGGATAATGACGGAACTCTTACGTGGTCTAAAAGGTGAAGATATATCTTCCTGCAGGGTGACCGCACCGCAGCTTGCATCCTTGTTATTGATGGTGGAGAAAAACACTATCAGCGGCAAGATAGCTAAAACGGTTTTTCTCGACATGATGGAAAGCGGTAACGATCCTGAAACCATAGTAAAAGAAAAAAATCTGATTCAGGTTTCCGATGTGGGAGAACTGCTCTCGCTGGTTAAAGAAATAGTTGCCTCCAACCCAGCTCAGGCAGCCGATTTCCGAGCTGGTAAGACAAAGTTAATGGGCTTTTTTGTGGGCCAACTCATGCAGAAAACCAAGGGACAAGCTAATCCTCAACTGGCCAATGAGCTTTTTTCTCAAGAATTGTCAGAATAGAGAACTGGAAGGTTTGGGTGGATAAAGAGCTCTGGCAGAAAAAAGGAGAGGGGCATAGAGCTCGGTTGCGTGATCGATTTCTTATGAAAGGTATCGACGGCTTTAGTGACACTGAAATTCTTGAATTACTCCTGTCTTTTGGCACCCCTCGAAGCGATTGTAAAGAACCGGCCCGCATGCTTCTTGCGAAGTATGGCTCTTTTTCCAAGGTTTTTGAAGCACCGATTGCTTCCCTTCAAGAAGTTAAAGGGGTCGGGCCTAAGAACGGTTTTGCTCTTCATTTTGTCCATGCCGTGGCCAGCTACTACCTCAAAGAGCGACTTCATGGAAAGCGTTATCTTCATTCATCCCGGGAAGTGGCGGATTACCTGATACATTCGATGCGCGGCTTGAAAAAAGAGGTTTTGACCGTCATTTTCCTTGACTCATCCCATGCCATTATTGATTCGGAAATTGTTGCTGAGGGCACTCTTAATGTTAATACTGTCTATCCAAGGGAGATCATTAAACGGGCTCTTGAATTTCATGCTGCGGCGCTGATAATCGCCCACAATCATCCGTCTGGCAGTCTGCAGCCATCAGCACAGGATATTAAACTAACCAAAACACTGGCTCTGCTCTGCCGGTATATGCAGCTCCAACTGCTGGATCATCTTATCATCGGCGATGGATCTTACAGTTTTGCCGATAACGGTATGATGGATTGTGTCAGAGAAGAGTGTCAGGCGGCAATGGATTCATTTAGCAGATAATGACATCACTTTATATCCATATTCCATTTTGTCTCAGCAAGTGCCACTATTGTGCCTTTGATTCCTGTGTAGCAAGCGAAGATATATATAGACAATATACTGCAGCTTTGACTTCAGAATTGGCGCATCTTGTTAAAAAAACGACTGAGCTGAACAGCAACACAGTACTGAGTACCTTGTTTATAGGAGGGGGAACACCTACCTGTCTTCCGCGTGAACTCCTGCAGGGAATTATTCAATATGTTTTTGATGTCTTTAAAGTGGCACCCGGTGCTGAGATCAGCGTTGAAGCCAATCCCGGTACGGTGGATGTTCAGTATCTACAGATGCTTCTCGAGACCGGTGTGAATCGCCTTTCTCTTGGAGTGCAGTCGTTTAATAATCGGGAACTTGAACGCATTGGACGTATCCATGACGAGCAAGGAGCCTGTTCGGCAATTGAAGCGGCAAGAACAGCCGGTTTTGAAAATATCAATTTAGACCTGATGTACGGATTGCCAGGTCAAACGCCTCTGTCCTGGCGAAATTCTCTTGGAAAAGGACTATCGTTTCTGCCGGAACATCTCTCTCTTTATCAGTTGACGATCGAAGCGGATACCCTGTTTAGCTCTCTTTATGACAGCAACACCCTTTGTCACCCATCGGAAGAAGAAATTTTTCAAATGGACGAAATCACAAAGGAGCTCTGTACTTCAGCAGGTCTTCATCAGTATGAAATATCAAATTATGCCGTTGCTGGGAAGGAATGCCGGCATAATATCAACTATTGGCTTAATAACGATTATCTCGCAGCCGGAACATCGGCGGTCAGCTGTCTGAATGGGGGGAGAGAACGTAGAATTGCGGACCCCTTAGAATATATCCGACGCATACACAAGAAGAAATCGGTAATCATTGAGAAAGAATGTCTTTCTCATGAGGCCTCGTTCAGAGAGTCAGTGATTATGGGGTTGAGGATGGTGCAGGGAGTTTCCCGCAAAGCGTTGTTTGAAAGATATTCCCTGGATCCTAAGGAGTATTACGGCTCAACCCTGAACAAATTGATAGAAGATGGTTTTATGGAGTTAACAGAATCACATCTTCGAATGACTGAAAAGGGATGTCCTCTTTCCAATCGGATAATGTCTGAGCTCGTATGAGTCGTGAATTCTAGAGTAAAGCACTAACACCCTAGAGGAGGTATTCTTTTCAATCCCCATGCATTGAAGGGTACTCTTTTTAGTCCCCGTGTTGTGTCGGGGACTCTTTACAGTGCCCTCTTGAGGGGTATAAATGCCTTGGAGGTGTTACTTTAAGACGCTTACTTAAAGGGGGTCTCCAGATTATTCGTTTTATGCAGCAGCATTCTGGAGTAAGGCACTAAATGGACAGGTAACCTTCCGGTAATTGTCCGGCTGACTCAAGCCCGTTAATAGAACTGTTGATATGTTCTCTCACAGCCGCACAGGCACGTTCTACATCTTGGCTGACAATGGCATCAATAATGGCTTCATGCTCGCGTGTAGGGCTATATTCAAGCTTATAAAACGGATCATAAAGGATAAGAAAAATCCGTGTCCGATCGAGAAGATCGCGGATATACGAATAAAGTACTCGGTTACCTGATAATTCGGCAATCTTTAAGTGTAGGGCGTCATTTGCTTCATAATATTCGTCCAGGTTGTTTTTGTCGAAGACTGTTGTCTCTGTCTGAATAAGATCTTTGAGTTCCCGGCTTTCTTTTGGCGTGATATTGGTCGCGGCGAGCTGGGTCGCCATGATTTCCAGTTGGGCCCGGACGAGAAATGTTTCTTTGATTTCCCTCTGCGTTGGTGTGATAACAAAGGCTCCGCGATTAGGAATACTCTTCACCAGCCCTTCTGCTTCGAGTCGTTTGATGGCACTCCTTACCGGTGTTCGGCTTACCCCTAGCTGCTGCGCAAGAGTTACTTCAACGAGCTGACTACCCTGTCTGATATATCTTTTACGGATAGCAGTTTTTAGTTTTTGGTAAACAGAATCTTCTGAATTAACTTTCCTTGTTTGTCCCATTATTTCCTGTTTTTATCTTCATGCATGAGATTTTAATTCGTTGTCTAAATCCTGTTCACCTGGATCGATACCCAAAAAGTTAGACAAAAAAGCAAGCGTAACGTGTTTTTTTAAATATTCTATAGATATATCGATATTCTATAGGAAGACTTCAACTTGCAAGTTGTTGTTTGGTTGATTTCAGATCTCAACCATGGTGCCAATATCGAGTTCTTCTGCCCTTGTCAGAATAATGGTAGCGGCGGCTAGATCCTGTAATGCTACCCCCACACTTTTGAAAAAGGTTATCTCGGAATCTGAACTTCTTCCTGGCGCTTTTCCCGCAGCCACTTCACCGATTTCAGCCACAATATGTTCCTCGGTAAATACTCCATTTCGTATAGGGATAATCAAGTCACCGGTTTCCTCTAGAGCAGATTCCCTGTGATCCACATAGAGCCGTGACCGGAGTACCATTTCCTCGGGAACCTCCTGGACATGTGGTTTGTAGGATCCCACAGCGTTAATATGCACTCCCGCAGGCAGATCCTGATCGTCAAATACCGGTGTTTCTGCAATGGTTGCGCAACATATGATATCGGCATCCTTAACCGCCTCTTGGGAACTTTTCGCAACCACTATTTTAATACCGAGCTCCTCACTCATCTCCCTTGCAAAAGTTTCAGCTGCGGTGGGTAGAGCATCATAGACAATGGCTTTTTTGATGTCACGTACAGCACAGACCGCTTCCAGTTGGGTCCTTCCCTGCACTCCCGCACCAAAGATTGCACAGATTGTGGAATCTTTGCGGGATAGCAGACTGGTAGCCAAACCTGATGCGGCTCCTGTACGAAGAGATGTGATGGTCATTCCGTCGAGTACGGCCCTCGGAGTGCCGTTGTTGCCATCAAAGAGGCTGACCATCCCCTGGATGTAGGGAATATTGTTATTTCGGTTTTCCGCAAAAAGAGTAACTGTTTTAATACCTATCATCCCGGAGTGCTTCATATAGCTTGGCATAAAAAGAGCAGTGCCCTCAGGTTCAGCTATGGAAATTTGTGAACGGATCGGCATTTCAGGACTGCCGGTGGATAATTCCACAAAGGCAAGTTTCATCGCCTCGACAATATCTTTCATATTGATTGCTGCGCGGATCTGTTTGCCTGAGAGTATTCGAAGTTGAGTCATCTGGACTTTTCCTTAATTTTTTTATTAACTGTTATCTCGAGATAATGATATAGCAGCTGGAGCGAGCGCCAGGCCGCCCAGAGCGGTACAACGAAGTTCTCTGGGGAGCATCAAGCCGCTAGAATAGACGGCATCGATAGTTTCATCCAGATCGATATGATTGGTATAGCCACCCATGATCATATCGGCGTTGGTAAAGGCACTGGATGCGGCCACCGCATTGCGGGTATGACAAGGTAACTCACACATCCCCTGCACCAGATCACAAACAGAGCCCATGGTGTTCTGAAAAGAAATCGCCGCCGCATCGCAAGCCTGGCTGGCAGTGCCTCCGGCGAACTCGACTACTGCTGCAGCCCCCATAGCACCCGCCGCACCAATTTCCACCTGACAGCCGGCGACCTCTGCCGCAAAAGTGGCGCGAATTGCGAGAATAAGGCCAATGGCTCCAGCTGCAAAAAGCATAAGCGCTATCTGTCGCTCATTTAATTCATATTCATCTTCAAGGGCCGTCAAAACACCCGGCAGAGTTCCGGCAGCGCCACCGGTAGGAGCGGCACAGACAACACCCCGGCTGTTGCATGTATGCATAGCTGCCATTGCAGCGGCCCCTGCGATTGAATGGAGCCCGCCGATAGCGACCTTTCCTTTCTTAACCCTGTCCATTATTTTACCAGCCATTGGCTCAAGAAGCTGCATGTGCACCTTATTGTTATCCAGGCCGTCCGTGACAGATTGTCGCATCACTGCATATCGGCGTAACATCTCAGCAATGGCCTCTTCTTCGGTGAGCCCAAGTATGGCCTTTTCATACTCCAGTACGGTCTCTCCAAGGCTACAATTATGGTCAGTAGAATATTGTAGCATCTCTTTAGCAGAACAAAACAGAGGTGCTCCTTTCTGGGTATAGTAGACCGGCTTAGCCTGTCTGGAGCAAAAAATAGATGGCAGGCTGGAAAGTTCATCAAGGCGTAATGGTGAGTCTCCGGTAATTTGCAGTACCAGTTTCTGCCCATCAGTCAATGAGCTGCTGATTTCAGCTTGCGGATAATGTTTTTTTATAAAGTCAAAGGTCTTGGCTTCCGTTTCCTTATCAATGGTCAGCAATGTCACATAACTCTTGCCATCAAGAAGAAGCTCGGCTTCATCAACCCGGACGATCTGAAAGGTGCCTCCCCCAACCGATTTTGCCTCAATCTTGATCTGTTGATTCTCCCTGCCAGCCACTTCAATGATAACGTAATTGGGATGATCTGCCTGGGGAAGAGTTGTTAGCTCAAAATCAATTTCGACCCCCTTGCTTTTAGCGGTATTGAGGGCCACGGTGAAAATCTCATCCGTTTGTTTCCAGCCCATTAGGCCGGTGACGAAGGCCTGATCAACACCTTGTTGTACATAGGTCTTGCCATAGGAACCATCCCGGTCAAAGGTGATCTTTATTTTACAGGGCTCTGCTGCAAGCAGATGGCGAACCACAAGTGCAATATGGTAGGAACCTGCAGTGTGTGAACTGGACGGGCCACGCATCACCGGGCCGAGGACATCATTGAAAATACTGCAGAACATATTCACCTCTTAACTATCAAAATACGGTGCAAAATCCTGTACTGCCTTTTGAAGAAGATCAAAACCAACGCTCAACTGGGCAATAAAGGGGTATCTAAATATTGTCTGGAAAATTGTCGGCTTTGTGGATCGTGAAGTATCTAACTACGTAACTGTATTGCATATCGTCAAGCAGGTACACTTCTGCCAACAAGCAGTTACATACGGGGAACATTTGCCCAATGGTTATCAATATTCATTGGCCACTTACAGCGACAGGTCTAGCCCGTATTTCTCTGACCTTTGGTGAACATTATGTTGATTTAGAGAAAAATTGAAAGAATGTCGAACCTCTTGATATTCCGAAAATCAATACAATGTTCATGAGAAATGCGGGTTAGTTTTTACTTGCTCTCACCATTAATACAGGTACAGAGCCTCCTCGTAATACTTTGTCAGCAACACTGCCGATAGCAAAACGGGAAATACCGCTCCGACCATGCGTCGACATGGCAACCAGATCGGCATTGACTTCTTCTTCGGCTTTAATAATCTCATCCGCTGGATTTTCGCTTACCGAAATCTTGCATATAATGGTGACCTGTTCGTTTCGCAGCCCCTGACTCACTTTGTCGAGATAGTCTTTTGCCTCATTCTTCATTTTGGCCAGCTCTTCCTCGGCTAAAGGAACCGAAACCACTCCTCCTCCCCCCCGAATCTTGAGCGTATGTCTGACGGCTGTAATAACATGAAACAGCGTGATTTCAACTTGTTCTTTAGGGGCTAGTCTAGCGATCAATCCATCAACATAGGAAATTGCTGCTTCACCTAATTTAGAGCCATCCAGTGGCATAAGTATTCTCTCTGACATTTTTAGCCTCTTTTATGTAATGGATAGTTTAGCCCGGATTTCTCACCAGTCGATGCTGCCGTGTATCAGAGAAGTGAAGTAGTGAACTAAAATTTATACCTTTCGCCATATTTATTCTTTTCTATTGAAAGCTTTCAGGAGTAAATCCCTAAAAGGGATCAGGCCATCCTTTTTTTTCTGCTGTCCTTGACAGCATGCCGCAAACCATGGCAATCAGAAACCCAAAAGCTGAGTCGGTTGTTATGGCACTGAGAAAAAAAGCAAAACAAGCGATGGCAAAAATATTCCGATAAAATTTCATCTTCTGCCTTACCATGCTGTGCCCAGAAACATATGGGGCAGCAGTAGTGAAATTTTAGGAAAGAAAACTACCAAAGCGAGTATAGGTATCCAGCAAAGCGTGATAAACCACAGGCATGGTTTCATCATCTCATCAATAGGCGCAGAACCAAGTCGTCCAGCCAGATAGAGAACGGGGGCAGCAGGTGGAGTAATGCAGCCAAGACCGGTATTAACGCCAATAATTGCCGCAAAATGAATGGGATTAAAACCCAGATGTAAAACTATCGGCATTAGAATTGGTGTGGCAAGTACGACTACACTGATATCATCCATTAACATGCCCATGATAACAAGAAAGATATTTATCATGAACATAATAACCAAAGGATTATTAGAAACTGCCTGGAAAATTCCAAGCAAAACTTCAGGAAGGTTTTCAAGAAGATAAAGTCGGCTCAGCATGGCAACCGAATAGAGCATTACCATGATAACGCCTGTGGTTATCGCCGATTCAACAAGTGCCTCATAGGTGCCTTTCAGACTGAGCGCTTTATAGACAAATATTCCGATGGGAATCGCATAAAGAACAGCCATGGCAGAGGCCTCGGTGGTGGTCATAAAACCACCATAGATACCACCTAGAACGATAAACGGAAGCATCAGCGACGGCAGTGCTGTCTTTGTGCGTTTCCTGAGGAGTTCTATTTTCTGCGATCCTGTTCTTTTCTTGGCAACAACTACGGTTGTGTTTTTTCTTAGGAGCCATCTGTTGACAACGCATAACATGATTATGACCATCAAACCAGGTATTACCGTTGCCAGAAAACATGCAAGTACCGGCAGGCCGGTGATCCAGGCAAAGATAATGAGCGTCGCATTTGGTGGTATGAGGAGCCCGAGAAGAGAGGCATTGGCCAAAAGGGCTGCGGACAGACCTCTAGGATATCCCTCGGCTTTGAATCTTGGGAAGACTATGGTGCCTACGCATGACAAGGTGGCGCAGGCAGCTCCGCAAATAGAACCAACGATAGCGCAGGAGATAGTGGCTACGATTCCAAGACCACCTTTGAGATCTCCAACAAAGACATCGACAAAATCAATGAGCTTTTCGCCTATCTTCCCTCGTTCCATGATACCGCCGGCGGCAATAAAAAGGGCAATGGCGATGAGAGGAACAGAATCCATCTGTTTGTAACCATATGGCAATAACTGGCTTGCCGGGTAACCAGTTCCGTCGATCCCACCAAAAAAGATAAGCCACGCACCAGAGGCCATAAAACTTATTGGCACTGGGACACCTACGATGAGGCATAAAACGAGGATTATTAGGGCTATGTAAATCATTTATCATTTCTCCCCGATAGTAGTAATGTACGCGTGCTTATAAAAAGATCTCTGGTGAAGTAGTACGACATAAATATAAGTCCTAGAAAGACAGACAAATATCCTACCCATAAGGGTATCCTCCAGACGTTTGTTGTTGGAACGGCAATCCTTGGTCCTAACGGGTCCATAAACGATCCCAGCGGGCCCATAAACCCAAACTCGAAAAACTTTAAACCATACCAGGTAAAAAGCAGACAGATACCTACGGTGATTAAATCTTTCAAAAAGACCAGGAAATTTTTTAACTTGCCATCAGGGACATATGCCTGGACGAGATCTGCTGAAACGTGAGTACGATTATAGGCACCGATGGCTGCGGCAGAAAAATAGAGCCAAAAGGCGAAGATTTTCACCCATTCTTCATAACCAGTAAGATCCCCCTCTAATATGTAACGAAAAAAAGCGGCGGTGCAAATAACGACGGTCAGGATAATGGAGGTGCTGAAGCAGATAATGGAAAAGGTGTTGATAATTATTTTGTCGAAAAAATTTTTTGGCGTATCGGCAGTGAGTGTACCCGGTGGTAATCCGTCGCACTTGGAGGAGAGGGATTTCTTTTCTTCTTTTTCTTCTGGCACGAAAAAATCTCCTTTGCAAGTTAGAGATCCAGACAAGAACATCTGCCTGGATCTCTAAGTTTAATAAAAAGACAACTTTAAAAAGAGACGGGAATCACTTCGGAGCATACTCTTTCCTGAACTCATCCATAAGCTCTTTGGTCATGTTCTTTTCAAGCTCTGGCCAAGTGCTGGCACAAGCTTCCATGATGGGAGCCAGCTCTTCTTTGGTGTAGGTAAATACTTCAATGCCTTTCTCTCTCATGAGATCCATATGATGATTATCAAGTTCCTCGGCATTGTTGATACTGTCGATAGTGGCTTGTGCAAAAATTCCCTGAATAATCTTCTGATCTTCCGGTTTGATTTTATTCCAGGTTTGGCCACTGATCATAAAGTTAAGGACTTCAACTGAATAGTTTGTCATGTACCAATACTTGAGGACATCCCCGAGAGTGGTATATGCAGAGGCAACAGGATAGCCGTTGACACCATTTGCGACTCCGGTCTGAATAGCCTGATAAACATCGGAATAAGGGATGCCGACAGAGTTATATCCCATAGCTTCTGCAGCAAGCTTGTACACGTCCATTCCGGGAACACGAATAAGAACACCCTTATTTACTGAAGGATTGAGGGGCTCATTGGCTGGCTTGGTGGTACCTGTACCGATCATTCCCTCAACAAAAAAGCCAAGGAGCTTAACGCCAAGTCTCTCATTGAATTCGTCCATTTTATTGAACATCCATCCGTCTTGGGCAAAAACAGTCTTCAAATCTTCATAGTTACTTGCAAAACCGTTAATATAAATGAGCTCCATTCTCGGATCGAACTGACTGGGCACGGAAATACACGACATATCAACGGTACCGCGAATCTGCTCTTCATATACCAGAGTGTAGTCGCCAAGCTGACTGGCAGGATACACTTTGACTTCGATACGGCCATCTGTTTTCTCATTAATTTCTTGTGCAATCTGGTTCATTAATTTGGTTGCTGGGTGATCTGCTGCACTTTGGCCAGCAAACTTAAGAACCATCTCTGAAGCAAAAGATGTACTTCCGCCAATCGCGACAAGCATACCTACCAAGGTGACACAAAAAATAGATCTCAATTTAAAGCACATGTTAGACTCTCCTAAGGATTTGAATTTACAAGTGTTACTGACTAGCCTGCATCTACATTCGCTACGACGCACTTTCCTCCTTTGTGTGTGAGTTTAATAAAAAATGAACCGCACTTGCATGAGAAATTGAACTAATTTCTAACCATTTTGGGTTATGATGTCGTATTTGTTTATTGCACATTAGGATAAAGACCCTAATGGTTTCAAATAGACATAAGGCAACCTCTTAGTGTTGTAAGAGTTTTATGCGGCAAACATCCTCATGTTTATCAGACATCCGCAACGTGTCAATGAAAATGAGTCACTATTTGTCTGTAAATTCAACTCATTCATTTAAGGTTGCAGGAAGTAGCATATTAGGTAGATCCGTATCAAATCCTTTTGTGTAAGGACAGATGTCGTAATCGATAATAAAATTGCATACCATATCAGTGTACATTTATCAATATTGTTTTAGATTATTACAGAAATACTGAAACTTAAGGTATAATTCCATAGTGACAAGTTTTTCCCTCCACAATCTCTTTAAGGTTAAAATATTAATTTTATCAGTCAGAGATGCTTTGCAAATGAGGAAAAGAAAACTATTTTTTTTCAAAAGCCATAAATAGGTTGACATGTCAGCCGTGGATATCGTATGAGTTAATTGTGTGCAAACATTGTATACATTAGTTTTGTTGGATTGTAAGTCGGTATAAAGGCGAAAGATATTTCAAAGAGTTAACCAGAACAGGATTGCCATGTTTAATAGAATGATTGCGGGGCTTCTCCCACACATGCCTAAAAAATTAGTGTGGATGTTTTCTAAAGAATACATAGCCGGAGAGACGCTGGAAGAAGCAATTAGCAATGCTAAAAAATTGAATGCCGAAGGGATTATTACCACTATTGACGTTCTTGGTGAATTTATAACTACGTTGGAAGAAGCCGAGGCCAACAAAGAAGAATATCTTCAAGTCATCGAAGAAGCAGAAAAAGCGGGGGTTAATGGAAACTATTCCCTCAAGCCTACTTTCTTCGGATTGCTTCTTGATAAAGATGTCGCGTACCGGCATATTCGCGAAGTTGTCGCTAAAGCCGCAACATACGACAATTTTGTCAGGATAGATATGGAAGATTCTCCCTGTACGGACATGGAAATTGACATGTTTAGGCGGCTGAAAGAGGAATTTCCCGCCAACGTGGGACTTGTTGTCCAGTCGTATTTGAAAAGGACCCACAAAGATATTGAAAATTTAAAGGATATTAATGATCCTGAACATCCTGTTAATTTGAGAGTATGCAAAGGGATTTATATTGAGCCTGAAGCAATCGCTTATAAAGATTATCATGAAATCAACTCCCACTTCCTCGATGATGTAGAGTACATGTTCCAGGAAGGTATGTATCCAGCCATAGCAACACATGATATACCTCTGATAGAAGGTGCGTATAAACTTATCGACAAGTATAAGGTTCCAAAAGATAAGTACGAGTTTCAAATGCTTTACGGGGTGACCCCGGCTCTTAGAAAATCAATCATCGACAAAGGGCACAGGATGCGGGTGTATGTCCCCTTCGGTAAGCAATGGTTCGGCTACAGCACCAGAAGGTTGAAAGAGAACCCCAAAATGGCCGGCGTAGTAATTAAGGCACTTTTTAGGAAGGGCTGAAAAAGAAGGAGCCGAAATGAATCTTTTAAATAATGCAGTCATAAATACACCTAAACCAGTTAATGAACCTATTCTGAGCTACGGACCAGGCAGTCGGGAAAAGGCCGAGTTAAAAAAGGCTTTGACCGACATGTCTGCAAAGCAATTGGAGATTCCGCTTATCATTGGCGGAAAAATAGTAACAACCGGCAATCTCGGTAAGGTGGTTATGCCGCATGATCATAAACATGTGCTGGCCACCTATCATAAAGCAGGGCCTGAAGAAGTCAGGCAGGCAATTGACGCGGCACTTGCCGCCCAACCACTGTGGCAGTCCTTTCGTTGGGAAGAGCGCGCTGCTATCTTTCTTAAGGCAGCAGACCTGCTGGCAGTAAAATATCGGGCATTGATCAACAGCGGTTCCATGCTGGCCGGTGGCAAAACAGTATATCAGGCGGAAATTGACGCGGCATGTGAGTTGATAGATTTCCTGCGGTTCAACGTTCGGTATGCCCAGGAAGTCTATCAGAAACAACCTGAGTCGTCTCCGGGGGTCTGGAATTTTGTTCAGCACCGGCCTCTTGAAGGATTTGTTTTTGCCGTAACACCTTTCAACTTCACCGCAATCGCAGGAAATCTCCCAACAGCCCCAGCATTAATGGGTAACACTGTAGTATGGAAACCCGCATCTTCATTGGTCTATACACCTTATTTGATCATGCAGATCCTGGAAGAGGCGGGATTGCCGCCGGGAGTCATTAATTTCGTTCCTGGATCGGGGGCAGATGTCGGCGATATATGCCTGGCCGATCCGAATCTTTCGGGGATCCATTTTACCGGTTCCACCAGAGTGTTCCAGCAGATGTGGAAAACTATCGGCGAAAATATCGGCAGGTATAAATCCTATCCGAGAATAGTGGGTGAAACAGGTGGCAAGGACTTTGTTTTTGCTCACAGCAGTGCGGAAATAAAACCTCTGGTAACTGGTTTGGTCAGAGGCTCTTTCGAGTATCAGGGGCAGAAGTGTTCTGCTGCAAGCCGTGCCTATATTCCTCATTCCATCTGGCCGGCGGTTGAAGCCGAACTGAAATCGCAGATTGGTAGAATAAAGATGGGGCCGCCAACCGATTTTCGCAATTTCTTCGGGGCTGTGATTGATAAAGCAGCATTTAAATCGATTACAGGCTACATAGATTACGCAAAGGAAAATGAGGGTGGACAGGTTATCATCGGTGGAAATTATGATGACAGCATAGGGTATTTTATTGAGCCGACGGTTATTTTGGCAACTGATCCCCACTTTAAAACTATGGTTGAGGAAATTTTCGGTCCGGTTCTCACTATTTATGTTTATGCTGATGAAAATTATGAAGAAACCCTTGAACTTTGTAACAGTTCCTCAATGTACGCGCTAACGGGAGCCATATTTGGCAGAGAACGACAGGCAGTGAGTACAGCAATCTCCAAGCTTGAACATGCTGCGGGAAATTTTTACATCAACGATAAACCAACCGGAGCGGTCGTCGGTCAACAGCCTTTTGGTGGAGGACGGGCCTCGGGAACGAATGATAAGGCGGGTTCGCAGGCAAATCTGATGCGTTGGGTTTCTACCCGTACTATTAAAGAAACATTTGTGCCGCCTAGTGATTTTGGGTATCCTTTCATGGAAGAAGAATAGTTGCCGGGTAGTGGGAGACCCTGGTTGAGGTAAATGGCGACATGTTGTTCTCAGCCGAAATCTTTCAAAGAGGCGATGAATACGTTCAGGGACGACGGACCTTGGCGTGAGATTGCTGAAAAAGGTAAAAGTTGATTGTCGATAATCAACATCAAGAGGATGTTATGGCCAGGCAGAAACTGAAAGAAATTGTAATCAACCGGGACTGGTGCAAAGGCTGTGGTATCTGCATCAAGTTTTGTCCTACCAAAGTATTGGAATTGGACGAGCGGGATAAATCCACAGTCGTTCGACCGGAAGATTGCATTTGCTGTCGGATGTGTGAGTTACGTTGTCCGGATCTGGCAATCGAAGTATTGACAGAGGAAGGTGAAAAAAATGAGTAAAAACATACGATTTATTCAAGGAAATGAGGCTTGTGTCGAAGGAGCACTTTATGCCGGAATCGATTTCTTCGCCGGCTATCCGATCACTCCGTCAACAGAAATAGCCGAACATCTTTCCCGGCGACTACCTGAAAATGGCGGCAAGTTTATTCAGATGGAAGATGAAATCGCCTCAATGTGCGCTATCATCGGTGCTTCGCTCACCGGTAAGAAGGTGATGACAGCAACAAGCGGCCCTGGTTTTTCCCTGAAGCAGGAAGCGATAGGTTACGCCTGCATGACTGAAATACCCTGCGTTATTGCCAATGTCCAACGCGGCGGTCCTTCGACTGGAAATCCTACCCATGTCAGCCAGGGCGATATTAATCAGGCGCGCTGGGGCACTCATGGAGATCACTCAATTATTGCTCTTACTGCCTCCAACCATCAGGATGTTTTTGCCATGACGGTTGATGCTTTCAATATGGCAGAGACCTATCGAACACCGGTAGTACTGCTTTTTGATGAGGCCATCGGTCATATGCGGGAGAAGCTGGTTATTCCTGAAAAAGGGGAACTGGAAATTGTCGATCGACTTAGGACATCCCTTGGCAAAGGTGTTGATTATCATCCTTATCTTCCGAGGGAAGACGGACGCCTGCCAATGTCTGATTTTGGTGCTGAGCATAGATATAACGTTACCGGCCTGTTTCATGATATGTGGGGATTTCCTTCCAACAACCCCAAGATTGTCAATGAACTGCTCAGGCATCTCATCGATAAAATAGAAAATAATGTCCGTACCATAACCCGCTACAAGGAACACTATATGGAGGGGGCGGAATATGTGCTGGTATCCTACGGTTCTTCGGCCAGGTCTGCCATCCATCTGGCAAAAAGCAGAAGGGCAAAAGGCGAGAAGCTTGGCGTTTTGGAACTGCAGTCCATCTGGCCTTTCCCGACAGAGCTGGTCCGTGAGAAATGTGCCAATGCAAAAGCTGTTCTCGTTGTAGAGATGAATATGGGACAGGTTCTTACTCAGGTGAGAGCTGCGGTGAAAAAACCTAACAGGGTTTTTCTTGCCAACCGGATCGACGGACAGCTTATCACACCTTCAGATATTAAAAGACTTCTCCGGGTTATCCAGGGGAGGGGAGTATAATATGGCAGTCAAAGATTATTTACGCGAGCGTTTTTTTCCTCACATGTGGTGTCCCGGCTGCGGTCACGGCACTATTCTCAACTCGCTTATCCGTGCGGTTGAAGAACTTCAGTTGAACAAAAACGAGATTGTTATGACCTCGGGAATCGGTTGTTCGGCGAGGATCTCCGGTTATGTCGATTTCCACTCCCTGCACACGCTTCATGGCAGGGCTCTCGCCTTTGCAACAGGGGTTAAGCTGAGTAAACCGAGCTTAAAAGTGCTGGTGCCGATGGGCGATGGTGATGCTCTGGCAATCGGTGGCAATCACTTTATCCATGCTGCCCGTCGTAATATTGATATGACTGCAATCGTCATGAATAACCGTATCTACGGCATGACCGGCGGTCAGTTTTCCCCACTTTCCGGCCCTGGAGTTAAGGCCACCACCGCTCCCTTTATGACCATTGACAGCAATTTCGATGTTGTTGAACTGGCCAAGGCTGCTGGTGCTACCTTTGTTGCTCGTTCCACAGCCTATCATGCCAAGGAAAGTACGGAATTTCTGAAAAAAGCTATCCTGCATAAGGGCTTTTCCGTTGTTGAGATACTCTCCCAATGTCCTACTCATTATGGCAGGAAAAACAAAGAGGGTGATGCTGTCAGTATGCTGGAACTGCATAAGACCAATACGGCGAAAATCGGTTCCAAGGCACTTGAAGAAAACCCCAATCTCACCCCGCGCGGGATCTTTGTGGAAATTGACCGACCGGAATACTGTGAGGAGTATGACAAGATAATCGCCTATGCAAGCAGGGAGAAAGTGTCATGAGCAGAGTAAGACTGGTATTTTCTGGTTCCGGTGGGCAGGGAGTTATTACCGCGGCTATTATTCTGGCTGAGGCGGCGGTTATCCATGAAGGCATGAACGCTACCCAGTCCCAGAGCTATGGGGCAGCGGCCCGTGGAGGCTCAACCCGAAGCGATATTATCATCTCCGACAGTGAAATTAACTTTCCGGAGGTTACCCAGCCCAATATCCTGGTCTGCCTGACTCAGGATGCCTACAACAGCTATTCCTCCATTATCCGGCCCGGCGGCACTCTGCTAACGGATAGCCGTTATGTGCAGATAACCAGGAAGGTGGATGCCAAACAGATCGAACTTCCGATGTATGAGCGCGTTATGGAAAAAATTGGTAAGCCGGTTGTTTTCAACATCTGTGTCCTTGGTGCGTTGATTGGAATTACTGAAATTATAAAACCCGGATCTGTTATGTCGACAGTTGCCGACAGGGTACCGAAAGATTTTATTGATTTGAATAACCGGGCATTTGATCTCGGCCTAGCTCTTGGTGCGCAGTATAGTTCCTAGGTTAGGGGCTCCCTGTTTCTGAAAACTACAGGGAGCCTTTTCCACAAAAAGACATTCAGCAAGTTACTAACACCCCCAAGGGGGTACACAGTGCCCGTGCTTTGCGGGTATAAGTGCCTTGGAGGCGCTTATAACATTCTAATTTTAAAGTATTCTCCAGATTTCTTGTATTTTATGACAGGTTTTCTGGAGTAAGGCACTAAGGAGACACTATGGACACTGCTCCAGCCAGCTTTTCTTCGAGTACCAGAGGCGCCAACATTATTGCCAAAGCTGAGAGTGTCGGGCTAGATCCAAGAGTCCTGTATGAGGCGGTCATTGATTTATCATCAGAAGGATTACTTACAGCAACCTGTATAAATATGGCTGCTGGTATTCTTCTTGAGGATATTGGTCTGCCCAGGTATTTCTTTGAACATATTCGTAAGTCGGCATTAACCAACCTCCTCCAGTCCATTGCCACCTCCATCAAGGTAACTGACGGAAAAGTGATCCTGTATGGCAAAGTTGCGCAGATAGACTTCGATGCGACTCAATCGAGCGTTGCCCAAAGGGTAAGAATAGCGACGGAAGAAACCCGCGACAGTATGGAAGCGGTGCTGGAAGATTTAATACCGGGGCATAGACGTGAGTATTATTACAGCCCGGAAAGCAAATATTACACCTATATTATTCGACCGGAGACTGTAGGTGATTATCCTCAGGAAGCCTTTAACGAGTCCCGCTTTCTCTTTACCCTGGCAGGAGATTATACAGCAACACCCGAACCGACCAGACAGCGTTATGAAAAGGTGCTGAAAGAAAGCGAAGCATCGACAATTCCGCACATTGCAGTTTTTAACCTGCCGGAAACAGGTGAAACCCGGCTGATGTTCAACTCCGACTTTGAGTCTCCACAGCTTCCTGTACTTCGCAAAATACTGAACGACCGTAATCTAACTCTAGTGCGTGCCTATTGGGAACCTTACCTGGGGCAAGCATCTGTTCCGTCATCTATATGCACCCTTTACGTAAGTGGGGAATTGACCAGAAAACAGGAAGACGGAGTTGTCACCGATCTTCGCTCCTATCTCTCCTTTGCTGTAAACCCGGTTAAGGAACTTTACCTGCAGGATCGAATTAATTTCCAGGAAATGCTTTTTGCCGGCAATGCCATGGATTTCACCCATTTGTTCATTTTCAAGGAAAGTGAAAACCTTACAGATAGGGAGATCCTTGACAGCCTGACCAGCAAAGATCAGCGGGAAGCATTCGCCAAACGCATCCAAAGCTCAAATAAGTCCACATACGGGGCTCCTGTTATTCGAGAGACGGTGATCCGAAATCCTGATCTTATCAAATTTTTACATGCGATTTTCGAACAGCGTTTCATGCCAGAACGAAAAGCAGCAACAACAAAGATTTCTCGAAAGGATCTTCAGCAGAAGTGGTTGGAATTTGATAAAATAATTGCTGCCAGGTTTAT
>JBARUR010000297.1:0-2640 GCA_049645845.1 Desulforhopalus sp.
CCAATTTGGCTCAACTTGAGGCGCCTACTGTCCCGCTACGAAATCCACAGTAATGTCAAACGATTGCATGAGTTTAAGCCGCATAAAATGCAATAACTCTATGCAATTCCCCCTTGACTAGCATCGCCAGCAATTTCAGTAAAACATAAGAGGGCTCCCACAGCATTAGTTTTCTCTACATTTTCAAGTGAAAACAGGTGTTGCTTCCTGCATATACTTTTAATTATCAGATTAGAAGGAGGGATAGCATCAGGAACAAGCGGCTAAGTCCGCAGTTACCAGGTCGCCTGCGGCTCAAGGACAAAAGATTGTAACCCAGCAATGGCCTGTCAGGCCAATCACGTTTGCCCAAACGTGATTCACATCCTCACGCTGGATACTGCCATCAGAAAAATGCCAAAATCGTCATACTCGTGCCTAATTTCGATGGCTTTTTCGAGCAGCAACATGGCATCGAAATGTGTTCCCGCACGAGCACGACTTTGGAAAGTATCAGCGTACCCATCAGTGCTTAGGAGATTCCGTTGAATTCAATCAGATACTCCTCCAGGACAAGATGCTGGAGGAATTGTACAACCTTGCAGGTATGGCATGATCTCCAGAGAGAAAGAGCCCATCAAACTTTTGCACTCAAATTATTTTACTGTAAGATTGGTCGCGCATTTACTGGTTGTACGGGCCGATTATTGTCATGATGCATAATCTTTTTAAAAGCTTCAACTTGCTTTTTGGCGATGGTAACAGGCTGCTTGAAAACGATCCAACGGACGCCTTCCGTGCAAGGCGGTGTAGTAAGTGAGCCATTGAATAGGTAATATTCATGCTCTGTTGGTAAGAGTGCAGTGGCGCTGACGATGTTTTCCAATTTCTTGGCTACACCGGATTCACTCGGCATTAGTGGCCAAAACCGGGCAAGCGCTCCATTCTCTTCACCCTCTGTATACATGATTGCTACGACGGCAATATCTCCGTTCTGATTCGTGTGAACAAGATGAGCCTCAAGAGGGAAGGATTTGCTGTCAATCCGGTTTTCGCTGGGCGAGTGAAAATGAAATTGCTTCAATCCATAACTTAGGCCATTGAGGGAAATGGTGCTTCCTGGTTCATAATTGACCTGAATGCTATGGCCATTATTGATGATCTCATTTCCGCCTGGTTTATAGGAAAATTCAATTTTGTTGAGGTCGGCTTCGATGAAATCAGTAAGATTGACGGGCGACTGATTTTTGCCGGCGCAAGCGGAAAATTCCGAGCTGAGTTTTGCCCAATTCTCCGGACCTTCATTGCCGGCATATCCCCAATGAACGTTCTCCGAGGCAACAGTAAGGGTTGACATGAAAGAAATGGCAAGGCTTAACGAAAAAATTTTTTTCATCATAGGTATTCCTCCCTTTCAAAGTATTGTTTTTTTGAAAACGCGGCTAGGTTTACTATGGGATAGTTTTCGAAAAAAATTAGGTTTCGAAAACTTAATCAATTATTTCGTCCAGTTTTAGATTGTTATTTATCATTTCACTTTGGTCTTTTAAAAAACAGCTCTCGTATTCTGCCTTCCCCCAGAACGTTTCCAAGTTCCCTGATAGCAAAAAACGGAAGGAAAGCGAAAAATACAATGAGAATATGGCCAAGCATTTGGTATGGCACCTCACTCATAATCTCAGCCACTCCCCCGGCAAGGCCTTTGCCATGAAGCAGACCACCTACAATCAACTCGATGACGTGAAAGATCAGAACCCAACCCGTAAAAACAATCGCCTTGTAAAGCGTATGGTAGAACAAAGGTTTGTTTTTTAACCGCTGACCCAGGCGAAAAATATCTCCCAGCATTATCACTTTTGCCAAAATTAAGGCCTTGATGATGCTTATTCCATAATGCTCATAGCCGATTTGATACTCTGCCATCAACATTCTGGTATAAGTTGTAAAAACGCCGAAGAACACTGCAAGATAGGCGAAGATTATCAAAAATTCAGTCATCTCGTTAATAAATTTAGACCTCAGGCTTTCTCGCTTGTCCATTGTGTTTATGCCTATTTCTATAGAGTTTCAGAACAGAATATCGATGAAACCTTTTGTTTTATTAATAAGATTCAGAGCAAGTACCTTGCCGAATTGCATCATAAAGCCATTCCTCCGCAAAGCTCATTTCACAAGTGGCCGTAGAACTGTTTGCTTACGTTCCACCGACACTTCAAAAACACAATTCCCACAACAGGATTATAAAAACCGGATGCAAAAATGAGTTATATGCTTTGATGATAGATGAAGCAGAGGAGAAAATGAACTGGTAAATTTACTAGTTATTTTAATTGCACCAATGTTGTTGAATAGCTTTAGTATTATAAAGGGTGTTTTTTAGTTGCAAATAATAACGCTACTGAGATGAGCTTGGGGTTACTGTTTGGCAATATCTCTAATGGTGCAATCAAAATTCCTAGTAATTTTACGAGTATATTTTTCCAGCTCCTTTCCTTATCTTTATTTAGATAGCTTAAGCCTTTAGTATAGTGTCCCAACGTATATAAACTCGCTACTATTGTTTGTAATTTTATGCTGCACATCGCCTGCCACGACTGTGATCTGGTTCACCAAATCGATACCATTCCGTATGGTGCGGGAGCTCTTTGCTCGCGCTGCGGA
>JBARUR010000298.1:0-6000 GCA_049645845.1 Desulforhopalus sp.
GTAAACTGGATACCGACACGCTGCGGCTGGCCCGTCTTGGTTCTCACAGCCAACTATTTAGATGAGATTGGCTCTCAGTAAGCGAAACCCTTATGTATCTTTTTCGTTCCATTGCGCCTCAAACCCCTTTTACGGCACAATGCAGCAGTGGGCTAGTGCCTATGACGTATATCATCGACCGGCAAGTCTTGAGGTAGCGACTTTCGTCGGCGACGGGGTACTGGTAACAGGTATAGTTACAGGGCCTGGCCAGGTTGATAGCGGGCTGGGACTGCTGAAAGGTAACCTTTCACTTCCATGTGAATCAGGATGTGAGGTTGATCTGCTCGTTCGTCCTGAAGATGTTTTGCATGTAGAGAATTCTCAGATACAAGCGAGGGTAGTCCACAAATCATTTCGCGGCCCGACTATTCTCTATCAACTCGAATTATCCTCCGGAGAGCAGTGCCAGGCTATGGTATCCAGCCATCACAACCACACTATCGGTGAATACATCGGAATCCTCCCTGAAGTAGACAATCTTGTGGTTTTCCCACGTAAGCAACAGGCCTCTACACCAGGTTTGGATGTGTAGAATTGTTCAAAGATCACGTTGATCTTTTCCAGCTCCTTACAGGTCGGAGGCAGTGATTAGTCAGGAGTAAGGTTAACCGGTGGGTTGAGCTTCAAACATAATCTTGATATTGCAAGTCGGTATCTAATTGCAGTTAACATGTACTGCCTCAGAAGTGTCCGAAAAGCTATGGCATTAATCATGGAAGAGGGTAAAAGTATCAAAGATTTTTGGGACCCTGTATTTTCCCCCTTCACCCCGATACCGAAATGATTTTCAACTAAAGGACTGTCTGAGTTTTTTGATGCTTGGCCGGGCGTATTTAATCAAGAGGGTTCACCCTTTATCCTGTATTGTAAAAGCTCCGTTCCTTTTCACATTTACTATCATATCCAGATATTCAGATCGGAAACCTTCCCGTTGAAGTATAGTATTGACCATTTCAGCCCGGATACCTGATTTGCAGTAGATGAGTATTTTTTTCCTTTTAGGGATTTCCTGAATTCTGCCCATGATCTTATCTGCCGGAATGTGGAGAGCACCCTTTATGATTCCTTCCGCAACTTCGTCATCTGACCGGACATCCAGAATCTGAATATTGGTGTCGTTATCCTGCACAGCTCTGAGAAAATAGTCCTTGCTTACCACTCCTTCCCTCGGCCTCAGCACATAATTGATCTCGCTCAAAACCCTGGCGCTTTCCAGCGTAAATCCTTTTTTCCGCCATTGGGCAATTCCTCCGTCAAGGATAGTAATATTGACATACCCAGCCTTTCGTAAGGCTTGAAAAGCTCTTAAAGCTTTTCCATCATCAGCATCATAGAGGACAATTGGCGCGTTTTTGTCTGGAGCCAGCAGGTTGAGCTGCTGTGGCATTGAAGCACCAGGCATGGATACGGCAGAGGGGATACGGTATATCTCGACCTCCGATAGGTCTCTGACATCCAAGATGATAATTGAATCTTTTTTCAGCAGCTGTTTCTGGAGGCTTTCAGCGTTCAAATATACCAAGCATCCAGCTTTTTTCCACGCCGGTAGCCCACCCAAAAGCACTTTTACGTTGCTGTAACCAAGCTTTTCCGCCCGCCGGGCGGATTTTGCACTGAGTTTTCAGGCGGTACCGTCGCAGTAATATACGACCAGCTGCTTCTTATCTTTCGGTAATTTACCGATGTTTCTATCAAAATCTCCGTTATAGATGGATATCGCACCGGGAATATGACCTCTGGCGTAGGACGATTCCGGCCGGGCATCAATAACAGACACTGGCAGAGTGTTGTCGAAAATAATTTTTGCTATCGAGTCTGCATCTATCTCTTTATTGCCCGGCAACGGCTTGGGTGCTGATACCTCAACGCTGACTGCGACAAATGTTTTCCCTTCATTGAGATATTCAACCGCAACATTTGCCTGTGGTTCGATAGAGCCAAAGCTCGCGGCGCCAATCAACACTGTCTTATCATCAAAGGAAACGACTTGCGTCCCGCTACTGGTATAAAGTTGCAACATCCCGGCTTTATGTGAAATTGCTTCAAGAGTCCCCTTGATTACATTCCTGCCGACTTCAGCGCTGCACTCTTCACAGGTGCCAATCTCCGCATCCGGACCAACCTGTTCACTTTTGCCTGTTGCGGCAAACAACAGGCAAACGATTGCCGCGGTCGCCAGTCCTTTACTCCATTTACGAATAATCATACATTCCATTATGCTAATTTATCCTTTCAGTATCCTGGAAGAGTTTGCAACAGCCAGAAGTGCTGTACCGACATCGGCGAAGACAGCTTCCCACATGGAAGCGAGTCCAATAGCTCCCAGGGTGAGAAATACAGCCTTCACACCGAATGCAAGGGCAATGTTCTGCCAGACAATACGCCGTGTCTGCTTTGCTATGTCAATCGACTCGACCAGTTTGAGCGGTGAGTCGGTCATCAAGACTACATCCGCAGTTTCAATTGCCGCGTCGCTGCCAAGGCCGCCCATTGCCACGCCGACGTCGGAACGCGCCAGAACTGGGGCGTCGTTGATGCCATCGCCGACAAATACAGTTTTTGAACCACTTGCATTTTTTGTAGTCAGCTCCTCAAACTTACTCACTTTATTTTCCGGAAGAAGGCCGGCATGATAGCTGTCAAGCTGCAGTTTTCCTGCTATTCGTTCGGCGGACTTCGCCGTATCCCCCGTCAGCATCGAGATGTAACTGATACCGAGCCTGCGTAACTGTTTGACTGCCTCAATGGCATCAGCCTTCAGTTCATCCCCAACGGTTATGTGGCCCGCATAGACATTGTCGACAACAACGTGCACGGCCGTGGTATCAAGTTCATATTTGTCATAGGATATGTCATTGTTATCGAGTAAGCGATGATTGCCGACCAGGACGGAATGTCGACCGAATTCAACGGATACGCCCTGACCGGCATAATCAGTGTGGCCGGAGATTTTTTGTTCATCCAGCTTGCCGCCGGTATCGACAAAAGCCTGTGATATAGACCGGGCGACAGGGTGATTCGAGTGCAGTTCGGCTGCGGCGGCGAATTCCAGCAGCTCCTGTTCGGTCCAGTTGTTTTGGGCAACGATCTCCCGCACCTTGAACACCCCTTGCGTCAGGGTTCCTGTTTTATCAAATATCACGGTCTTCACCGCGGCAAGAGCATCGATGTAGTTGGAACCTTTTACCAGAATACCTCTTTTTGAAGCACGACCGATTCCTGCAAAATACCCCAGTGGTATGCTCACGACCAGGGCACAGGGGCAGGAAATGACCAGCATGACCAAAGCGCGATAGATCCACACATCATAAGGCGCGGAAAGCAACAGCGGTGGCAGAAAGGCTATGCATGCCGCAATCACAACAACTGCAGGGGTATAATAGCGGGCAAAGGATGTGATAAATTTTTCTGTCCGTGCTTTTCTGGCTGTGGCATTCTCAACCAGTTCCATTACCCTGGAGATTGATGAATCACTGAACAATCTGGAGACCTGTATGGTCAAGGCACCGGTTTTGGCGATCGATCCGGCCATAACATCGTCACCTTTCTTCACCGAGACAGGTACCGACTCTCCCGTCAAGATAGAATTGTCAACCATTGAACTACCGTTGACAACCTCACCGTCGAGCGGTATTTTTTCCCCTGGTTTGACAATAATTATGTCACTCACCTTTACGGTTTCGGGAGCGACATCTTTAAGGCCGAAGGGCGTTTTGACACGGGCGGAATTTGGTCGTGCCGCGAGGAGACCACGAATAGATCTCCGGGAATTATTAACGGCCCGATTCTGGAGTAGCTCACCAATCTTGAAAAAGAGCATAACGCCAATGGCTTCGGCATAGGCATGGATGGCAAAGGCGCCGCCTGTCGCTATGACCATCAGAACGTTCTCGTCGAAAAACATTCCTTTTTTGATGGTCTTGAAAGCGTTGATGATGACATTCCATCCAACCAGAAGGTAGGCGGAAAATGCCAGGACAAACTCGAGCTGGATAATTGGCAGGGCATGCAGCCAGTCCTCAAGTATCAGCTGAGTACTCAACAGAACCGTGGCGCTCAGCAGAGCGAGAACCTCAAAGCTGAGCCAATTGATGGCAACCGGAGAGGCGCTGGTGTCCGCGGCATGCTGCCGATAAGGTGTAACCACCGCATCCGGTTCGATGAGCTTTATCTGAGCGATTACTTCCTCAGGGTTATCCGCCTGGAGATGCAGGGTCTGGGTGGCAAAATCAAGAGATACATAACCGACCCCTTCAAGTTTTCTCACGCTGTCTTCAATTTTGACGGCGCAGCTTGCGCAATCTATTTTTTTTATAGTGTATTTCGTCAAATTATTTTTCTTCATCAACGTCTTCCTGTTATCTGTTCCATGGTTCCGAGACATGCCCCATCCCCATTTCAAGCATCATTCGAATATGGTCATCAGCCAGCGAGTAAAATACTACCTTGCCTTCTCTGCGATTCTTGACGATCCGGGACATTTTCAGCTTGTTTAACTGATGAGATACAGCCGATTGTTTCAGACCCAGCAATGCACATATATCACAGACGCACATCTCCGATTCACTTAATGCCCACAGTATCGACAGCCTTGTCCCATCTCCCAAAACTTTAAAAAGAGCCGCCAATTGCCTGAGCATTTCCTGTTCAGGCAATTTTCTTGATACACCGGCGACAAGGTCTTCATGGATGGCTTTGACATCACAAGTCTCTGTCACCGATACATTCTCATGGTATTTCATCTGTTTGTCCCTTGAGGTAAGCCTTAATGTCTATTCATATTAATATATGATCATGTGATAATATATAACTAGGTTGGTTGCTCTCGTCAAGAGTACTTTTCAAGTCGTTGCATGCGACACTAAAGTGGTGAGGATTGGCCTTGAAAACCATTACGAGTTGTGAGTACCAGCAATGAAAAATTGTTGAATAGAAGAATATCGAGATCCAGTCCGACAACCCTGACGCATTTAAGCGTTTGGGTGTCGGACCGTTAGGAGGGGATGGAAGAGAGTTTTGCTCAAGGCTTGAGTTTTTCCATTTCTTCATCGATCAGGTTTTGAAATCCTTCCATCGATCGATTTTTCAGTTTGCGCCCGTTGATAAACACGGCAGGAGTGCCCGTGATCCCCAGCTGCTGAGCCTCCACCATGTCGTTGCGCAGCTGGTTAGCCAGTGCTTCCGATTTCATATCAATTCGGAACTTAACCAGATCCAGTCCCAATTTTTCCGCAATACGGTCAAATGACGCCTGCTCGATTTTCTTTTCCGCAAACAGCTTATCATGATATTCCCAGAATTTTCCCTGCTTGTCGGCTGCAAGAGCAGCTAGGGCTGCCGGTTGAGCCAGGTTATGCATCTGCAGTGGAAGATTCTTGAAAGCGATTTTAACTTTCTCTGTATTTTGCTTGAGCACCTGCTCAAGGAGTGGCGCAATCTTGCCACAATACGGTCACTGAAAGTCGGAAAATACCGCTATCGTAATCGGAGCATCAAGTTTGCCTTTTGTGGGTGCACTAGTGGTGTTGATTTTCAGGACATGATCAATGGCAATAGTAGAAAATGTTTTGTTCTCGCCATCGCTCAAATGCAGATATTGTCCCAAGGGATCGATGGCGAGGGCGTTCACCCCTTTATCCACGGGGATACTTCCCAGCAAGGATCCGGCTGCGTCATAGACCATGACGACATTGGATTCCGTCAGGACAAAGGCGTATTTGCCATCCAGAGAGTGGGCAATGTCGACTGGTTTCCCGCCAAGAGAGAATGTACGTACTGTTTCCCATTCCAGCTTTTGATCGGCGCCTTTTGGCTGCGTGGCAGCGGCGAAGATCTGGCCTGTAAATGTAAAGAACAGTGCAATTATCAGTGCTGTTATTTTCATGAGTTGTTTTCCTTATATGCTGATTTTGCGGGCATCGTTACCCGCCATAGCTGTGAAGACCTGAAAGCAGGAAG
>JBARUR010000299.1:0-8543 GCA_049645845.1 Desulforhopalus sp.
CAAAACTGAGGAGGTAGTTGAATGCCAAGTTATGTAGATCCTGCCAAATGTGATGGCTGCAAAGGTGGAGATAAAACGGCGTGCATGTACATCTGTCCCAACGATTTGATGGTTTTAAACGTTGAGGAGATGTTAGCTTACAATCAAGAGCCAGATGCATGTTGGGAATGTTATTCCTGCGTTAAGATCTGTCCCCAGGGTGCAATTTTTGTCCGCGGTTATGACGACTTCGTACCTATGGGCGGTCAGGTTCACCCAATGAGATCTTCTGATTCCATTATGTGGACTGTTAAGTTCCGTAATGGCAATATGAAGCGTTTTAAGTTTCCTATCCGCACTACTGCTGAAGGTGCTGCCAATGCTTATGCCGGTCAGAAAGGTGCCAACCTTGACGATGAGTGTCTGCTCCTCGAGGCTGATCTTCCAACCCCTAAATAAGCTAAGTTAGAAACTTTTTTTAACTACAAAATCTTTATTTTAAGGAGATTTGAAAATGGCATTACCAAATAAACCAAAAGGTGAGCTCAAGACCGTTGTGAACCCTGAGGTAGTCGAGCATGATGTTGACGTCCTCATCATCGGTGGTGGTATGGCAGCATGTGGAACCGCTTTTGAAATTAAAAAGTGGGCTCCCGAAGATATGAAGATAGTCCTCGTTGATAAGGCTTCTCTCGAGCGTTCCGGTGCTGTTGCTCAGGGTTTGTCTGCTATCAACACCTATATCGGTGAAAACCCGATTGAGAGCTATGTGAAAATGGTTCGTAATGACCTCATGGGCGTTGTCCGTGAAGATCTTATTTATGACTGTGGTCGACACGTAGATGAGTCTGTTAAACTTTTTGAAGAATGGGGTCTTCCTATTTGGAAAAAAGATGCAGACGGTGAAAACCTTGACGGTGCCAAGCCTGCCGCAACTCTGCGTGAAGGCGGCCAGCCTGTACGTACCGGTAAGTGGCAGATAATGATCAATGGTGAGTCCTATAAGCCTATCGTTGCAGAGCCTGCAGCAAGTGCTCTTGGCTCGGACAATATCATGGAGCGTATCTTCATTGTTCGACTTTTGCTTGATAAAAATAAGCCGAACCAAATCGCTGGTGCGGCTGGTTTTTCCACTCGTGAAAACAAAGTTCATGTTTTCCGTTGCAAAGCTGCTATGGTTGCATGTGGTGGCGCTGTTAATATCTTCCGTCCACGTTCTACAGGTGAAGGAAAAGGCCGTGCATGGTATCCGGTTTGGAACGCAGGTTCCACTTACACCATGTGTGCTCAGATTGGTGCTACCCTTACCATGATGGAAAACCGTTTCACCCCAGCTCGTTTCAAAGATGGTTACGGACCTGTTGGCGCATGGTTCCTTCTGTTCAAAGCAAAAGTACAGAATGGTCTTGGTGAGTTCTACGCAAACAGCGATGCAGTTAAAGAAGAACTTGAGAAATTCATGCCTTATGGCGCTTCTGCTGTTACTCCTACCTGTCTGCGTAATCACCTGATGATCAATGAACTGCGAGCAGGTCGTGGTCCTATTTATATGGCTACTGATGTTGCTCTCAATGCATTCCTCGACGAACGTAAAGCCAAGGGAATGGATGAGAAATCTCTGAAGAAATTCTGGAAACATCTTGAGTCTGAAGCTTGGGAAGATTTTCTCGATATGTCAGTTGGTCAGGCAGGCCTCTGGGCTGGTGCAAATGTTGAGCCCGAAAAAATTGGTTCTGAAATTATGCCAACCGAACCTTACATGCTTGGTTCTCACTCCGGCTGTTGCGGAATTTGGACTTCTGGACCTGATGAAGAATGGGTACCAGATGTAAAGAATGATTCCCGTGTACATAAGTACAAGTGGGGTTACAACCGTATGACTACCGTTGACGGTCTCTTTACTGCCGGTGACGGTGTTGGTGCTTCCGGTCATAAGTTCTCCTCCGGTTCACATGCTGAGGGTCGTATAGCCGCTAAGCAGATGGTGAAATTCTGTCGCGATAATGACTTCAAACCTGAGTTGAAGCAGACTGCACAGGAAATAGCTGATGAGATTTATGCACCAGTTAGGCGTTATGAAGAATTTAAAGGCGCTTCAACCGCGTCTGACGTTAACCCTAACTTCTGCAAGCCTGCAGGCCTTATGATGCGTCTCATGAAAGCTACCGATGAGTATGGTGGTGGTGTTGCGACTTATTATATGACCTCCGGCAAGCTTTTGAATATCTGTCTTGATCTCCTCCAGCTTCTTCGTGAAGATGCTGCGAAAATGGCAGCTAGTGATCTTCATGAGCTGCTTCGTTGCTGGGAGAACTACCATCGTATATGGTGTGTTGAGACTCATATTCGCCACATCGAGTTCCGTAAAGAATCCCGTTATCCTGGATTCTATTACAGGTCAGATTTCCCTACCTGTGATGACGAGAACTGGAAGTGTTTTGTTAACTCAACTTTTAATCCCGAAACTGAGGAATGGAAGTGTGAGAAAGTTGAATGTATCAATATTATCCCAACCGATCCTTGGCTATAATAGCTTGGAATGTTGTTGATTTGATGTAAAGAAAATCTCCAGGAGTCATTGACTCCTGGAGATTTTTTAGTATTCAGGCTTTTTAATTTATTTTGGGTGGAGATTATTGCAACTCCCGTCAACATAAGTTAAAAAATCGGTTATTATGCTTAAGGATTTAATTTCGCGTTCAATAGTTGTCATGTTTTGTGCTTTTCTTTGTTGGACGAGCATCTACTGAAACTGACAATAGTAAAATATTTTAAGAGCAATTATGGAGGTTAAGGTATGACTGACGAGCAAGGCACCTCTGGTGCAGTATTGGTCGTAGGCGGAGGCATCAGTGGTTTGACTGCTGCTCTGGAGACCGCTGAAGTCGGAAATGATGTGTTTATTGTTGAAAAAAGCGCATCATTTGGCGGACGCGTTGCGCAATTAAACGAATATTTTCCGAAATTATGTCCACCGAGTTGTGGTTTGGAGATTAATTTTCGACGTGTAAGGGATAATCGTAAAATTAGAACCTACACAATGACCACAGTGAAGTCTGTGAGCGGAACCCCGGGAAACTATGAAGTGACCTTGGAAACTTCTCCACGATATGTCAACAGCAACTGCACTGCTTGTGGTGATTGTGCTGATGCCTGTCCGGATGAGATTGATAATGAGTTTAATTTTGGGATGAATAAGTCTAAGGCTGCTTACTTGCCGCATGAAATGGCTTTTCCTAGAAGGTACGTTATCAAAAAAGAAGGTTTGTCTGCTGCCGGTGCTGAAGCCGTAAAGGACGCATGTAAATACAATGCGGTAGATCTTGATATGAAGACTGAAACCTTCACAGTAAATGTTGGGTCTATAATCTGGGCTACGGGGTGGGCACCCTACGAAGCTACCAAAATGGAGAATCTTAAATTCGGTCAATCAAAAGCTATTGTTACTAATATGATGATCGAGCGTATGGCTGCTCCAAATGGACCAACCGGTGGGAAAATAGTTAGACCTGGTGATGAAAAACCAATTGAATCTATTGCATTTGTGCAGTGTGCTGGTTCACGTGATGAAAACCATCTTGAATTCTGTTCCCATGTTTGCTGCATGGCCACATTTAAGCAGATGACTTATGTTCGTGAGCAATATCCCGATGCTAAAATCTATGTATTTTACATCGACCTGAGAACTCCTGGAAAATATGAAAAATTCCGGGAAGTTCGTATGGCAGATGAAAACGCAATTTTCATAAAAGGAAAAGTTGCAGATATCATCCTGGAAGCTGATGGAGGTGTTTCTGTTGTCGCTGAAAATGCGATTACTGCGGAGAAAATCACTCAAAAAGTTGACATGGCTGTTCTGGCCACAGGGATGCAACCGTCACTAGCATTGCAAGGCGTGCCGACTAATCTGCTTATGGACTCAAGCGGTTTTGTCATTTCCGAGTCTGATAAGGCTATGATAGCAGCAGGTTGTGCCAAAAAAGCCGCGGATGTTGTTACTTGTACTCAATCTTCAACTGCAGCTGCCTTAAAGGCAATTCAGGTTTCAAGGAGGTAAAAATCAATGGATAAGAAATATTGCGCTTATATTTGTGCCGGTTGTGGCATCGGTGACGCGCTCGACCTTGAGGCCCTCGCAGAGATAGTTACTGGCGAGATGTCCATGGAGTGCAAAACGTTCGATTGCCTCTGTGGAGCTGATGGTCGGGCTTTGATAGAAAAAGACATCGCCGGAGGAGTGAATACTGTTGTCGTCGGTGCTTGTTCTCCTCGGGTAATGACTCAGGAATTTGACTTCGGGAAAGATAAAATAACTGTTCGTGCAAATCTGCGTGAACAGGTAGTGTGGTCAGAAGTGAAGCCGGCTGATGGCGAAGAGCCTCATGGAGAAGCTGCTGAGTTTTTGCAAGAAACTGCTGCGGACTATATGCGTATGGCATGTACTCGTGCCAAAAAGACTGAGCTTCCTGACGCCTTCAAACTTGAGATCCTCAATAAAACAATTCTCGTTATGGGTGGAGGACTTGCCGGTCTGACCGCTGCCAATGAAGCTGCAGCTGCTGGATATGATGTAATTCTTACCGAAAAAGAAGATAAGCTCGGTGGTAAGGCGTTGGGATGGAGAAAAAGTTTCCCAACCAAGGCACCTTGGACTGATCTTGAAGAAAATCCCATTCACAATCTTATAGCTGCTGTTGAAAGTAATGATAGGATAACCGTTAAAACCGGAGTAGAGGTCGCAAGAATTACAGGAGCTCCCGGTGACTTCGGAATCAGTTTTAAAGCAGTCGGTACACAAACAGAATGGGACGCTCCAGCTAAAGTCACTGTTGATGAGCAGGATCTGATTGAAAAAGGTAAGATGGCTAACCCTAATGAAGGGCTTAAGAAATACACTACTGCTAATCCGGATGCTGTAAAAGTTGGTGCCGTCGTACTTGCAACAGGATGGAAACCCGCAGATGTCTCCCAGTATGAACATCTTGGCTATGGCAAGGTGAAGAATGTTGTTACCAATGCTGAATTTGAAAAACTGGCGAAGGAAGGTAAGGTTCCTGCCAATGTCGCTTTTATTCAAAGCCCCGGAGGTAAGGACAACGACAAAGATTTCCCATATTGTAACTCAGTTACCTCTATGGTTGCTCTTAAGCAGGCACAATATGTCTGTGAGGACAATGCTGAAGGAAAAGCTTATATCTTTTATCAGCACATGCGGACTCCTGGGCATATGGAATTGTTTTACAAAAATGCTCAAAGCAACGATGGAATATTCATGACAAAAGGCAATGTCATGAAAGTTGAAGAAAACTCCGGTTCCCTCTCTGTTTCAGTGGAAGATACCCTGCTCGGAGAAGATATTGATCTCACTGTTGATATGGTAGTACTTGCGGCTGGGATGGAACCTACAACCCTTCATGAAAAGAGTATAAATCTGGCATATAGACAGGGGCCTGGATTTAACGATCTTGATTTATTTGATGGATATGCTGATTCACATTTCATCTGTTTTCCGTATGAAACACGCCGAACCGGTGTTTATACCTGTGGTGGTGTAAGAAAAGCTGAAACAATGGAAGAGGCTGTGGATGATGCAACAGGCGCAGCTCTTAAAGCAATTCAATGCATCGAGTCTGTAGACCGGGGTGTCTCTGTGCATCCTCGTTCCGGAGATGCTACCTACCCTGAATTTTTTATGCAGAGATGTACTCAGTGTAAACGTTGCACTGAAGAATGTCCTTTTGGCGCTTTGGATGACGACGAGAAAGGAACCCCGTTGCCAAACCCGACAAGATGCCGTCGATGCGGTACATGTATGGGTGCATGTCCTGAAAGAATTATAGGATTCAAAGATTACAATATTGACCTTATCGGTTCCATGATAAAGGCAATTGAAGTGCCGGAAGACGATGAAGATAGGTTGAGAATTCTTGTTTTGGTTTGTGAAAACGACGCCTATCCTGCTCTTGATATGGCTGGTATGAAACGGAACGGCATTAGCCACATGGTACGTTTTATACCTGTTCGATGCCTTGGCTCCGTCAATATGGCCTGGATACGGGATGCTCTTTCCGCAGGACTGGATGGTGCAATGTTGTTGGGTTGCACATATGGCGATGATTACCAGTGTCACTTTGTGAAAGGCTCAGAAATTGCTAACAAGCGCATGGAAAACATTGGTGATACTCTCTCTACTCTCGGACTTGAATCTGAGAGATGTGCTGCTAATCAGGTAGCAATAACCGATTATGACAAGATTCCGCAAATCATCAATGATTTTGTCGATGAAATCGTCGAGATGGGACCAAATCCTTTTAAAGGTTTCTAGTTAGCTTTTACCATGCATTTTGCAGCCAAAATACTTTGGCTGCAAAATGCATAGCCTGATAACGGCTGAAATAGATAGAAGATTTGCATTGATAATTATGCAGGAGGAACAAATGAATGTTCAACCCGATTTAGAATTTATAAAATCCTTGAAGGAGGCGGGAGGGGATACACTTAAAAAGTGCTATCAGTGTGCAACCTGTTCTGTTGCATGCCCTCTTTCAAAAGACGGCAAGCCCTTCCCGAGAAAAGAGATGATCTGGTCCCAATGGGGCATGAAGGATAAATTAGTTGCCGATCCTGATGTGTTTCTTTGTCATCAGTGTGGTGATTGTACTACTAAATGTCCACGAGGAGCAAAACCTGGTGATGTACTCAGTGCAATTCGTGCCTATGCTTATACTTTTTATGGGTGGCCGGCGCCATTAGCAAAACTTGCTTCATCTGCAAAAGGTCTACCGATATTAATAGGAATTCCAGTATTGGTGATCTTCGTAATGTGGATGATATCCGGAGCAATGCATATTCCAACAGAGGAGGAGTTTGCTAGTCATGGATATCAGCAGTTTTTTGGAACGTGGGATTTTTACTGGTATGCTAAAAACATATTCTTTATAGTACTGATCATGGTCCCTGCTTTGGGACTTGGTCTTTTTGCTGGCTTTATGGGAATGGCGAATATGTGGAAAGCCATGAGCAAAGATGCCGGACTAAATAAAGAATATCGGCCATCCGTAATGCAGTTTACAAAGGAATTTCTCTGGCCATCGGCTGTCGAAATCGTCAAACATTCCAGATTCAAGGAATGTACTTCTCATATTGATAGAGTGCGAGGACATTTGCCATTAATGCTCGCATTTATAGGCTTATTTATTGTTACATTATGGTCGTTGCTAAAAAATGACGTTCTTGGTCTCATTTGGCCGTCTTTGCATGGACCTTTGCCCCTGACTGATCCTTTTAAGATTCTCGCTAATGTTTCTACCATTGCTTTATTGTTTGGTATCGCGGTGCTTTGGAGCAATAGAAAAAAGGCAGAGAGAGAGGAAAACACCAAAGCAACATTTTATGATTGGTTTCTTATTTGGGAAATAACCGCAGTCGGCGTCACAGGACTTGGGGCTGAGCTTTTGCGCTGGGCCGGAATGCCTGTATTCGGATATATTGTTTATTTTCTGCATCTCGTATCGGTTATGATGCTTTTTCTCTATCTTCCTTATACAAAACTTGCTCACATGATTTACAGAACAGGTGCTTATACTTTTGAAAAATATCGTGCAAGTATTTATGGTAGTAATTAACAACAGAGTACAAGCTATCAATCGCGAGTAACGCGATTTGAATAATGAAATAAAAAAGCCGAGCTTAGACTCGGCTTTTTTTGTTTTCAGCTAACACACTTTTCAAGGGAAGACCTGTTTTTTTAATCCCTCCATGCTTGAAGAAGGACTGAACTGATTGATAGACTTTTAGGAGTTAGGTGCTAATGCTGATTTTCTTGCTCCACACAAGATTCTTTTCTAGAGCAAAAATTAAATTGTTTAAAAAAGAGCTTGCTTTTAATATTTGTAGTTAGTATATTCTCCGGTCTTGTAAGCTGGCGTAGCTCAATGGTAGAGCTCCTCACTTGTAATGAGGTTGTTGTGGGTTCAAGTCCTATCGCCAGCTCCAATAAAAAAAATACTTTACAAAAATATTGTTAGAGTTTAAAGAGTGTCTGTCTTTTTTCAGACGTTCTCCCTGGAGGGGTTCCCGAGTGGCCAAAGGGAACAGACTGTAAATCTGTCGGCTCAGCCTTCGGAGGTTCGAATCCTCCCCCCTCCACCATCTTTAGTATAATGTAAAGTATGAAATATTCCGAGCGGGAATAGCTCAATGGTAGAGCATCAGCCTTCCAAGCTGAGGGTTGCGAGTTCGAGTCTCGTTTCCCGCTCCATTGTTTTTTACAATATGCCCACGTAGCTCAGTTGGTAGAGCGCATCCTTGGTAAGGATGAGGTCACCGGTTCAACTCCGGTCGTGGGCTCCAAGCAAAGACCACAAGTAATCTGAAAACCTTTTCGACGGCCTGAGGAGACAAGAAAATGTCAAAGAAAAAATTTGAAAGGACCAAGCCGCACGTCAACGTAGGTACCGTTGGGCATATTGACCATGGTAAAACTACACTGACCGCTGCAATTACTCGTGTCTTATCTACCAAAGGTCAGGCCTCTTTTACTGACTTCAGCGAAATTGATAAGG
>JBARUR010000300.1:0-19365 GCA_049645845.1 Desulforhopalus sp.
ATCCTTCAAGACCAACCTGTTTAAGTGCATCTTTCGCCCTGCTCTCACGAGCTTCCTTATCCATTCCATCCAGTTCGAGTCCGAAGGCCGCATTCTCAAGGACTGTCTGGTGCGGCATAAGAGCAAAGGACTGAAAAACCATGCTGGTTTTGCTTCGGCGAAATCGTACCAGTTCAGCTTTATCCATCTTCAAAATATCTTCACCATCGACCAGCACCTCTCCTGATGTCGGCTCAATGAGTCTGTTCAGCATGCGCACACGAGTTGATTTTCCTGAACCGGATAAACCCATAACAACAAACACTTCTCCTGTGTTAACCTCAAAGCTTGCGCCCTGCACGCCAACAGTAAGACCTGTTTTATCATAGATTTCTTCCTTACTTTTACCTTGTTCAAGCAGTTCCAATCCTTTTTGAGGATCAGAACCGAAAACCTTGTAGAGGTTTTTTATCGCTATTTTTTCCATATCATTATTCAGCAATATTCTCTGTGGGATTACAGATTCCTTCATTTGACAACATTGACTAAAAACAGCACTTCCAGAGTGCAAAGTACTCCCCAGATAAAACTATTCGACAATATTAGATGCGACAATATTAATTTGACAATATTGTTTTGCACAAAACTAAATGGAACAATACATTTAGTCAAGTCTTAATTTAATCAAACAATTAAGATAGAAAGTAAAAAATCCTGAACTTATTGATTTAAGACAACAAAGCGAGAATGAGTCTACTAAAAGCCGGGAAGAAAAGACAAGATGTGGTTGAAAACCAACCGTTTAAAGAAAATCGAGCAGAAGGTACGTAAGAGTCAAATTAATAATGAGTACGTTTTTCCGGGAGTGATAAGTACATTGATACAATGGGAAATTTCGTTTGCATACAAGGGCGGGTTCTAAACCCACCCCTTTTACACCAGGTTCTTTGTATACACACAGAAATTCTATATTCCGGCTTTCGCAAATTTCATTTTGCACCATGTTGCGGCTGCACACCTGAAGGCAACCATTTTCTTCCAGCTATCAAATAGACAAAAACTGAACAGAGGATAAGATAACCGAACACATGGACACTTTTCGTCTTGAGAATGTAGGCGATGGTGACAATAATGGTTGAGCTCGCCAGGAAAAACAGTGGTCGGGGTATCTGTTTCAGGATGACACGGCCAAAATGAGCAAAACGTATATGACTCACCATCAAACCGACAGACAGTGCTGCAATCACCCATAACAGTTTCGGAGGAAAGACCAATGCCGCTCCAAGAACGATAAGAGCACCAGCAGGGCTGGGTAGCCCGTTGAAGATGCCTTCAGGTAAATCTGTCCGTTTTTTATCGACCACAACAAACCTGATCAGCCGATAAGCGACACCGCTAAAAAAGATCAAGGCAAATATCCAGGCAAAAGATCCACCGGATTGAAAGATTATATACGCAGGTGAAAGGCCGAAACTGACAAAATCAGCAATATCGTCTAGATACGGGCCATAAATGGTTCCACCGTGTTTTTCAGCCATCCTGCCATCGAACAGGTCAAAAAGCTGGCCGAGTATTATAACGAAAATAGCCCAGGCGAAACGGTGGTTGTAGGTAAAATAAAGACTTGTTATCCCACAGATAAAATTGAGGGTAGAGAGGATATCGGCATAGTACCTGTTGGGGATAAACTTAAAGAGTACAGAAGCCGATGAAAGTACAATACAAGCCATTAAAACCTCATTGCCCATATTGATGACGCCGGGATTTTTGTCCAGCAGTGCACAAAAGATAACAAGGGCAAAACAGATAATGGCCTTAATTTTGCCAAAATTATTCGCAGCCACAGAATAACTCAGAAGAGAAAGAATTTTTCTGGCAAAAAATTGTCCGAAAAGCTCAACAACAATAAGAATCCAAACCAAACTTGGAGTAAGTATCCCAGCATAGGCGAAACCGATCAAAGGCGGTAGATACGTCAGTTTATCACACAACGGATCCAACCACTCGCCCCACTCTGTGACCATGTCACAATTCCTCGCCACAATTCCATCAACCCCATCGAGTATCGCAGCGAAGGTAAATATAATTATGGCAATCGCCTGATAATCTAATAAAAAATAAAGAATAAAACCGAACAGGGCCATCACTGTCCGCCAATAACAAATGGCATTGGGATGCATCAACCACAGGTGAGACCGTACAAATTCCTTCATAGAATCCTTACGGATCATCCAGGCAAACCAATAATAAAATCCAGTTCCGATCAAAGCGGCGACAGCAATTACTAATAATCTTTCCATATTCTTCTTTAGTTAGAGGGCGTAGTTTTGGGGATCAAGAACCGACTTTCGATGAAATAATTAACATCTCAACAACTTGAATATCGCCAAGGAATTCACTGCAATAATTCTTGTATATTCCTTGAAGATAAGGCTTAGAGTGATTGTAAATAGCTTTCTGAAGAGGCTATCTCTTCTCCATAAGCATTGTTTTCCTGTATGCGTTTAGCCTGCCAGTAACGTTGTTTCCAATACGAATCGTTTAATCGGGAAATCATTACCCCGCTGGAGAGTGAAGCGTGGACAAAAAGATCGTTCTCTAAAAAAATTCCCACATGTTTCTGAAAAACATTTATCTTGAAAAAGACAAGATCTCCAGGCTGCAACAGATCTTTGTCAACCGCCGCCCCTTTTTTCACCTGCTCCCGGACTGTCCTCGGTAATTTCCTTCCAAACAGCTCTTTGTAGGTAACTAATGTAAGACCGGAACAATCCACGCCATTACGTGATATTCCACCATACACATAGCGGGTGCCCAGCCAACTTGTGAGATAATCCTTAAGGATCTTAGTTCGTTCTTCAAGTATTTCCACATCGTTTTTTTTATGAACTTGCCCCCGCTCTTCCTGTGGAATAAATATAACTGTCTTCTTGGCACAGCCGGATAAACCTATTAAAAGACAGGTGATCAACAGGATGCTGAACCAACGGAAAGCTGTCATTTTTTTGATTTTAATCGTTCTTCCTCCCACATGATCAATTTTACTCAACAATGAGCAATTAGACACCGGTTCAATATTATCTGAACGAACTTTTATCTTGAGACGGGTCAACAAAAGCTTCATACACAAGCATGCAAAACCCCCATTTTTCGGCCGTCCTGAAGCACGTCGCTATGATAAAACTTTTGTGGCAACGAAGCAGATGAAGAGTTTTTACGGCACCATCACCATTGATAATATAAAAAAAGTGCTATAAATACAACAGATGTGAACAGTTAGCCCGTATTTCTCCTGAAAGATGGTTAAAATATAAGACGCAAACCAGCAGAGGAAACATCATGAAAGCAGTTTTTCTGGATAACGAAGGCCTTGATGACCTTTTCATCAGTAATCTCGAAGAGGAATGCAGATCCTTGCAGATGTTTCGTACCACGGCCCCTCTTGAAATTGAGAAAAGGATCGCCGACGCCGATATTGTCATCCTCAACAAGGTAAAAATTTCCCGTCAACATCTTGAGGCTGCTCCTTCAGTTCGGCTGATCTGTGTAGTTGCCACCGGCACAGATGTCGTTGATCTACAGGCAGCAGCTGAACTCGGCGTAACAGTGTGCAACTGCCAGGCTTACGGCATTGATTCGGTGGTTCAGCACGTCTTCTCAATGATGCTTGCCCTGCACACTAACCTTCTCCCCTATAATGCGGCGGTGCAAGCCGGTCGATGGCAGACAGTCAGCCAATTTTGTTTCCTCGACTACCCGATTATTGAACTCAAAGGCAAAACACTGGGAATTGTCGGATTTGGAAATCTCGGGCGCGGCATCGCTGAAATAGCCGGGGCTTTCGGGATGAAAGTGGTTATTGCCAGAAGACCGGGCAACCCACCGGATGATCGTCCTGCCTTAAAAGAGATGCTCGCCGAAGTCGATGTGCTCACTCTTCACTGCCCCCTTACCGACCAGACCAAAAACCTTGTAAATGCCGAAGCTTTTATGTTGATGAAACCGACGGCTTTTTTAATTAATTGCGCTCGTGGTGGCATTGTCAACGAGAACGCTCTGGTTGAAGCCCTACAGACTAAGCAAATTGCCGGTGCAGCAGTTGATGTTTTGAGTGTCGAACCACCCAAAGATTCCAATCCTCTTCTTGAAGCAAAGCTCCCCAACCTGATTATTACGCCCCATATAGCCTGGGCCAGCAGAGAAGCACGGCAGCGGATTATCGACCAGACGGTTGAAAATATTCGGGCTTTTAAGGCAGGTAATCCGGTTCGTACGGTTTAATCGTTCGTTGTACACCCTCGCACTCATTATTTAACCGTACACCAGAAGAGCAAAATGCTTTTGCGCCGGTACCCCAAAAGCGCAAAAGCTTATACTCCACATCAATACACCTGTTTCGCTAGTAATCAGCTTCATGATTTATTTTCTATTGCCTCCCTGAGAAAAAGTGCCAAGGGACAGCCATCGAAAAGTGATATAAAAATCGTCAGGATGTTTTTTTAAGATATTCCATGCAACTACAGGTTACCTGTTGCATGGAGTTGAGACGTTTTTATCACGGACAGGTACCATTTTTATCTTCTTTATAGTCTACCTATTTAACTGGAGCAACTTCCTTTTTTTCAGCAATGTGCGGTTCGTTCGGACAGGACGTGGCGGCTCGGTGTTCTCCTTCAGGCCTATCCTCCTGGTCGTAACAGTAGATACCGCAATTCAGGCAGCGGCTGGCCTCAGCCAGGCACTGCTTCTCGGGGATCGTCCCTTCGACCTCTCTGAAGGTGCCCATTCTCTCTTCTAAAGGAATGACCGGTTTTTCTGCCCTGGATGAAATCGGCGACACATTGATCAGCGAATCCACCATGGATTGGTTGATCATCTTGCGCTGCCTGTCCTCCACTGGTGGAATCTCCCCTGTGGTGACATAATAGTGGATTGATCGGGCGGCGTATCTGCCGCTGGCGACCGCTTCAACGAGCAGACGCGGTCCGGTAAAACAGTCACCGCCGGTAAACACGCCGGGAATATTGGTCTCGAGAGTCTCCTCATTGGCTTCGATGGTCCAGAACCGGGTTTTTTCAATTCCGTCGGATTCGACAATTGCATCAATATCCGCTGCCTGACCAACTGCCTGGATAACAACATCGCAGGGAATAATCCTCTCAGAACCCTCGACCGGAATACAATCCGGCATCTTGCCCGGATTTTGTTGCAGAGTGACGTCCTGGACCTTGATGCCGGTCAGTTTGCAATCCTCTCCGACAAAACCAACTGGGGAGACGAGGCAGCGCATAATCACACCCTCGGTTTCCGCATCGGTGATTTCATGAGCGTTGGCTTCCATCAGGTCGCGAGAGAAACGGAAAATAAGCAGGACACTTTCGGCTCCGGCCCTGAGCGCGGAGCGGGCACAGTCCATCGCCACATTTCCGGCGCCGATTACGACGAAGCGTTTTCCGGTGATGATTTCCTCATCAGTATGGAAACGTCGCAGATAGTCGATACCACTGTAGATGCCTTGCAGTTCTTTTCCTTCAAACGGCAGCAGCCGACCGATCCAGCAGCCGATGGCCAGATATACGGCATCGAAGCCCTGGGCTTTCAGGGCGTGGATGTTGAAATCATGTCCCAGCTTTACCCCGGTATGGGCCGTGATACCGAGTTCAAGAACGCCATCAATATCCCAATTATACTGTTCTTCGGACAGCCGATATTCCGGAATGCCATAAAGCGGCATGCCGCCGAGTTTGGGCATCTGTTCAAAAATCTCGACCTCGTGGCCCAGGCGGCGCAGGTAATATGCCGCCGAAAGTCCAGACGGACCACCGCCGACAACCGCGATTTTCTTGCCGGTATCCGGGGCAACAGAGACCGGAAGCCGCTTGCCGCTTTCGCGCTCCCAGTCGGCTACAAAACGCTTTACCGCATTGATGGCGAGAGGATCATCCTGGATTGTCCTGCGGCATTCCGTGGCGCAGAGTTCCGGGCAGACGCGCCCTGTGGCAACAGGCAGCGGATTATTGTCCTTTACCGTCATGAGTGCCGCCCCGTATTCCCCCTTGCGGGCATGGGCCAGGTATTTGGGTATATTGATCTGGGCCGGACATCGCTGGCGGCATGGCGACAAACACTGGGTGTACTGGTTCCAATGCAGAATCCTCGTCTTGTCGCCTACCAGTTTGACTATACCTTTCGGGCATGCGGCGACACAGGCGCCGCAGCCCATGCACCGCTCCGGATCAAAGACAGGCAGACCGGTTTCAGGGTTCAGGGTGATGGCGGAAAAACGGCAGGCATTCCGGCATGAACCGAGTCCCAGGCAGCCATTTTCGCATCGGATGAAACCGTGATAGAGCTGTAGAGCTGCACGACAGTCCTGCAGCCCCGAGTAATTATATTTTTTTGCCGCACGATAGCCGCCTTCACAGGTCGTGCAGGCGAGCGTCGGTTCGGCCCCCTGCACGTCATAGCCGAGGTGGGTGCCAATGGCCTCGGCAGCTTCGTTGCCACCGACCACGCAGGAGTTGACCGGAATCTCGCCATTAACCATTGCCTCGGCAGCGGAACTGCAGCCTGCCTGGCCGCAACCGCCGCAGTTGGCGCCGGGAAGTAGATTGGTTACCGCCTCGATCCGGGGATCTTCATCCACATAAAAAAACCTGGCAGCTATCCCAAGGATTATTGCCGCCACAAAGGCGATGCCGACTAACAGGAATACTGGTGTAAACACTTCATTCTCCTTTCTTTTATGCCATTCCCTGAAAGCCCATGAAGGCAAGCGCCATGATCCCGGCAGTGATCAGGGCAATGGATGTTCCCTGCATTGCCTGGGGCACCGCCGAGATCTGCAATCGCAGCCTGAGGCCGGCGAACAGGATGAGTGCCAGCCCATAACCGATAGCCGAGGTGATAGAGAAAACAACCATTTCCACAAACCTCAATTCATTTTTGGCGATGAGCAGGGCAACACCCATGACGGCGCAGTTGGTGGTGATCAGGGGAAGATAAACCCCGAGCGCGTTGTAGAGTGACCGGCTCTTCTTCTTCAGGATGATCTCAACCAGCTGCACAAGGGAAGCAATGATCAGGATAAAGCTGAGTGTCTTTAAAAATTCAAGATCATACGGCTGCAACACATAGGTAAAAACCGACCAGGTGAAAATCGAAGCCAAAAAGGTCACGAAAACAATGGCCGCCGCCATGCCCATGGCCGTCTCCAACTTCTTCGAAACGCCCAGGAAGGGACAGTTTCCGAGATATTGGGCGAGCAGGATGTTGTTGACGAAAGTGGCCGCGATGGCCAGATAAATCAGATCCATGTCTTTTCCTTTCAACCCTGGATAAATTTTTCACCGCGCCGGTGAGAATAAAGATTCTGAAGCGCGAGCAGGATACCGATAGTTACAAAAGCCCCTGGCGCAGATACGAGAAAAGCCATCGGTTCAAACGACTCGCCAAAAACCGGCATCCCGAACCAGGTTCCGGCGCCGAGAATCTCACGGGCCGAGCCGATAAGGGCCAGGGACAGGGCGTAGCCGGTCCCGACACTTAAGCCGTCCACCATTGATATGAACGGGGGGTTCTTTGAGGCGAAACCTTCGGCCCGGCCAAGGACGATACAGTTGACCACAATAAGTGGAATGTAGATACCGAGCTGCTCGGAGAGCGGGAAAAAATAGGCCTTCATCAGAATCTCGACAATGGACACCAGGGTAGCGATAATGACGATATAGGAGGCGATGCGCACCTTGGCCGGAATGACATTTCTGAGCGCTGAGATGGCTCCATTGGAGAGAATGAGGACAAAGGCTGTGGCAAGCCCCATGCCGAGCCCGTTTTCGGCCGACATGGTTACCGCAAGCGCCGGGCAGAGACCGAGCACCAGCCTGAAAGGCGGAATCCGTTTCCATAGACCGGCGGTAAGTGTTTCCTTTAATTTCTGGGCCATACTCATGCATCCTTTTTCTGTTTCGAAATTGCCTGAAGAATCTCATTCTTGTGTTCATGAACAAACGTCAGGACATCATTCGTGCCCCGTATCGCTGCCCCGGAAGTCGTCGTGGCTCCGCTTATCGCGTCTATCTGACCGCCTGCGCTGTTGAGAGAAACCGGATTGTCCGTCGGCAGGCCCTGCCACTGACGGCGAAAGGTAATCTCCTCGATCCGCGCGCCGAGTCCCGGCGTCTCACTGTGACTGACTACTTCCATGCCGGTCATTCGTTCAGCCATAAGATCGATACCGACCATGAGCTTGAGATCGCCGCCAAATCCGCCCTTGCCGACTGCTTCGACGGCAATCGTCGAGACCGTGCCATCCTTTTCAACAAAAAATACCGGGATTTCCTGGCCGTTTGCCTGCATAACCACTTTATTTCCCAATACTTCGGCTGGAGGTTTGCCGAAAATCCGTTCCAGGGCCGGACCACGTACATACAGGTCGGTCTGTTTTTCGATCTGCGGAGCGAGCTTGATGTTTGCTGCGGTAAGAGCGGCAGAGCAGACTCCGGCAATGACCGTCAGCACCACGACCATGCGCAATATCTCAGACATCTTTTCCCCCTTTCACCTTCGGCTTTATCATGTCCAGAAGCGGTGAACAGAGGTTGGCCAGGAGGATGGCAAAAACCACTCCGTCCACATGTTTCGAATATCCCCTGATCAGTATGAGCAATACTCCCGCAAGAACTCCGTAGAGAAAGAGGGGGAGCTTATTCACAGGTGAGGTGGTGTGATCGGTGAGCAGGAACAGTCCCATAAACATTGTTCCGCCGCTTAAAAGATAAAAGAACGGTGAAGCAAAAGCTTCCGGATCAGAACTATGCAAAATTGCCGCTGTTGCCAGCAGGCCGACGATAAAACCTGCCGGCAGATGCCACTGGATTTCACGGAGTGCGAGGAGGAAAAGCCCGCCGATCATGATGAACAGCACCATGCCCTCGGCGGTGCCTGCAACCTGGCGGCCGAGCAGGAGATCCAGCCATTGGTAGTGGCCTTCAGCTCCGGCGCCGATTGACTTCAGATACCGGAGCGGTTCCACCATGGTCACCGACCAGTCCAGGTCCTTCAAGGCGCCGGTGTGATCCATGCGGGAGGGCCATGAAAGCTGCAGAATGGCAACCGCAAGGACGGCAGGTTGAGCCGGATAAGCGCCCACGCCGCCGAAAATTTTCTTACCGATAACGATCATCACAAAGCAGCCTACCAGGATCAGCCACCAAGGGGCGTTGAGCGGCAGCATGAAGGCCAGCAGCAGGGCCAGGCTGACGGAACTCCAATTTGAGGTGAGATCTCGCGATGGCGCAAGTTTTTCTGAAACAAGATCTATAAAAACAGCGAAAAGGACACAAAGGCCGAATATACGCAACGAGGCAGGACCGAAATAGTACAGGCTGGCCGCCATGGCGGGAATAAGAGCCACAACCCAGCGCTGATAGATTTCGGCAAGTCCCCTGCCCAGTCTGTAATGGGGGCCGACCCCGACATCGAGTATCACCCGATCGGGTGCGGACGGCTGTTTATATGTTGGTAGTGCTTTCATTGGTTGTCTCCGGTGATCCAGTTGTAACGTTCACCATGAACCATTTCATGATTGCAGAAATGGAGGAGTTGGAGGATGGGGCGCTCTGCCGGACAGACACTGGCGCACAGGCCGCATTCGTGACACGCCTCGGGATGATATTGCCCGGCGGCTTCGATCTGGCCGAACTCTATCATCCGGTTGATCAGGTGCACCTGAATGTTCACAGGACAGGCACGGGCACACCTGCCGCAGTTGATGCAGGGGGCAATGGCATCGAATGGGGCAACATTGCCGGTGATGAGATAGAGACCATTATTATAGGTAAGCGGCGTAGTATCGGTGAATTGGGCGAAACCCATCATCGGGCCACCTACTACATATCTGGTATAATCGGCCGCGTTCAACCCCTGGCTGGCAAGGATGTGCCGGATGGAACTTCCAACTGGAAAACGAACAGTTATGGCCGTGTCGATATCAGTACCGCTTATGGTCAGACACTTTTGGGTAAAGGCAGCGACACCATCCAGCGCATCCACCATCGCCAGTAGAAACTCCACATCAAGAACAGCTATTCCATGGCGTCTAAAACTCTCCCTGCTGGGAATTCGGCGGCCGAGAAAACGCGAAACGACCTCCCGTTCAATTCGACCTGTAAAGACCGGCGGGAGAAAGACAACCTCCGCAAGCCCCTCGAATTTTCGCTCAACCCATGTCCGGTACTCTTCGGGCGCGGTAAGACAGATGCGGGCCTCAGGCAGTATCTTCCTGATACGTTTCAGTCCCTCTGCGACTTTGTCCTGCCGCTTTTCAAGAAGAAGCTGGGCCGTGAGAATCGTGGTCTCCTGTCGCACGCCGCTAACGATATAGGCCTCAATGGGCGGAAGATCGGGAATTTGCTCATCGACATTGTATTCCCTGCCGGACATGGCCCATGGCGGGGCAACTCCGGCCTGCCGGAGTCTTTTCATCGCCGCATCCAGGTCGCCGGACGGCACGGGACCGTCAAAAAGCTCTTCCGGCGACATCGCCTCCCCGCCACTATTTTCAATGACGAGTGCCCGCGAGTGATGGCTCTGAGAGGTCCATATGCTGGTGAGTTCCAGAACCGTCCCACTGATGGAGGCACAGACACTGTTGCCTATCGGGGACCTGGCGATCACCTGCCCTTTGCGAACCCTATCACCTGTATGAACAGTCGGGATATAACGAACCTGTCCCGGATATTCCAGGGGAATTACCACGCGATCCGGATCGGGAACCTGGCGAATCACCGGGTCATAGTTTTTCAGAGCCGGCAGCATCGGCTTTCTCTTGAAGAGTTTAAAAAATCCCTGCATTACACCTGTCCTCATCTTAAATGGCACGCCCCGCAGGCAATCTCACCATCGGGTTTCGTGAATCGTTCCGGCGCCATTTCAAGATGGCAGTCTGTACAGCTGGTATGGTATGCCTCGGAAAGAGTACGGGGTGAGTGACACCCCAGACAGCTGTGATCCTCCACCTCCAGATACTCGTCATGCCCCATGATATCCGGGGTATAGCTGTCATCGTGGCATTCGGTGCAACTTTTTGTTGGCGCTTCAGCCTGTTGAGTCGCAGAATGGCAATCCCGGCATGAGGCGACGTTGTCCGGCTCGGCGGAAACTGCGCTATTTTGAGGATGATGACAGGTACTGCATGATTCGACTGAAGTACTGTGCAGGGTATGATCAAAGAGAACCGGACCAGCCGGATTGCGCAGATAGATCCGATCCTTGGCCGTCTGCCTGGTATCAGCCAGACAGCCGATAACCGCGGCTGTGAGTGCCAGCAGGAGCACAACCGTCAATGATCGTGTCCAATTTCGGCGGTTGTTGATGTTACCATTCATGATTATCCTTTATGATGTTTCGCATTACCTTTCTCAGCCATGGCAGAGCCGGCAGGTGCGGCGAGCGTCAACGATGAATTTGATATTATGGAGTTTGAGCCCGAGAGTATCGTAACACCACCAGCTAAAGATCCCAAAACAACTCCTTGTTGTGCAAACCCTGCATTCGGTGTGCAGTTTCTCTTAGTTCTGCACATGAAAGAACCGACTAACGTCCCTCAACGGCCCCTTCCCCCTCTACCACAGACACAAGAACATATCGATAATTTCCTGAAAAAACAGGTTACTACATCTCTATCCACATAGACAGCGAAGCAGACCACAGATAACCTGTGCATAAGAGGCGACCTCTTTTTTTTATGTTTATATAAAATTGTATATCATATAATTATGTTTTAATAAATTAAATTACATTTTTTTGAGCATTACAGAATTTTTACCACCACAAAGTAGTAATACAGAGCGATTACACATAGCACCGCACAGGGACCGCCATCCAATTACATTAAACTGCACACATTGCACACTTATATCAAGTAATTATCACGAGGACCGGAAACAGAAAGGCCGGTGGTTAAGATTACCCCCAGCTCAATAGCAGATATCATTATTCATCCGTTTTTGTTTAACATGTTCCAGAGACCGGTGGGGCAGATAACATGATCACCAAATACTTCCCGCACCACAACAAAGCAAAGGTTGCTCTCTGCGTGAACAACCGCGCACAGGTTTTGTTGTCGTGGCGGTTCACCCTCTTCCGCCACAAGAAAAAACCGGAATGAATCACAATCGGCAATTAAGCTTGCATAGCCATTCCGGGCATTTTCCTATATCAAACTGCCAGCGTATGTTTTATTGTTGATTTTATAAAGCCTGATCTCCAGGGTGGTTTTGCAGGCGGAATACCTTAAAAGGCCCAGGTTGATTGACTTTTTATCCGATACTTCAATTCTATAAAATTAGGGAAATTGCTATGTGGCCACATGTAGAAACGACCTTAGAAGATGGAATTCTCCTGGAAAAAGAGACTCATTTCAAACAGGCAAAAGCCTTATATGAAGATATCCTGCAGCATGTCACCGACGAATCTATTCTCGAAAAAGTTCGATTACGGATAGAGGACATGGACGACCTGATCGCCGAGAAGAAGGTCTACCAGCGCATCGATGAAAATGCTAAACGGGTGCTGACGGAAATCGGTATAAATATTGCCGGAAACCAGACTCTCATTGATATCCTCCTGGAAGCTGATGCTATTGATTTCGACCGTGAAACAGCGCTGTTTATCCCCCTGAAAAGAAGTTTTATCGATCACTGCCTGGAGCAGGTGCCCCGTGAGATGCCAGGAGATCCTGGCATGAATACTTTCGGCACCGGTGCCACTTCACCTTTTCTCAAACGGGTTGGCGAAGAAGAACTGCGCCCGGCTAATCACAAAGAATATGAGAAGATATGCCGTCTGGTGGCTGAACATCAAGATGTTGTAAATATTTTCAGTCTTCCTGTGGCCTGCGACAAAAGTATATCGCTTTTCGAAGTGGCTCGGTTAATGGAGAGAACCTATCAAGGGCTCAAGATGATCACCACCCATACCATGACTGCTGACGAGATGACGTTCCTGAAAGGCAAAGACCATTGGATCGACGGTACCAGCCTGATTGCATCCTTGGCTCCCATGAACAACATGGTGGAACCTTTTTTACGAAGTGCTCGCACCGGGAACAATCTTCTGCTGATCGACCAGACGATTGCCGGCGTTTCCGGGCCAGCCAGCCCCGAGTCATTTTTGACGCAGAATCATGCCCAGGTGCTGTTCATGATGATTATCGCTCAAACCGTCAAGCCCGGGGTTCTGTGCATTCATGGTGGTATTCCCATTGTGACCGAGACCGGCGGCAATCTCTCTTACAGTTCACCCCACCAACCCCTTATCAATGCAGCCTTGGCACGCGTTAACACCTGGATTACCGGATTCCCTTCTGCTCAGACCGGAGGGAGTACCAGCCTGACCGATGTAACGCCCGAAGCGGTTTTCGAGTCGGAATTAAGCCGTAATTCTTTGCGCAAGTATGGGGTACATATTTTACGACATGCAATGGGCGCTCTAGGCAGCCTTAACTTTTTCAGTATGGAAAAATTCTTAAAAGACTGCGAGCGTGAACGTCATTCCAGGAAGATCTTTGAAGAGTGCCCCAAAAATACCGGCGTTATACCTCTGTATTTTCCAGAAGACACCGATGCACTTGAGGGCATTCGCGAAATTGCTGAGAAAGGTAATCCCAAATTTGCTGAGCACACGTTAAAAAACGTAGATTCATTCCGTCTGTGGGAGAAGATCATCAATGATGCCGCTAAAAAAAAGCTTTACTGTTCCCGGCTCAACGATACAGTTATACAGGCAATTAGCCCGCATTTCTCATGAACATTGCGTTGATTTTTAGAATCTATCTGCTTTTCCAAGAGGTTCGACATTGTTTCAATTCTTTCTCTTTATCAACACAATGTTCACCAAAGGTCAGTCCATGCGGCGCCATCTTCGTCAGTATTTTGCCAGTGAACATAGCCTACTATGGTTCACTACCAAAAACTTTGAAGCTGACGCCACCTGAACTGATGTGAAATACGGGTTAGCGGAGAGGCTATAGCTCGTTGAGGTGTTTATAAATGCGGGTCATGGACCTGTCCCTCGGCACCAAACGTCAACTTGGGTGGTGGATTGATCGAATTGATGCCATTGGCAGATAGTTTTCCGGCATTGTATCTTTGAGCTCCACTCCGGTTTTTCTGAACCTGAGTCCAAGCTCAACCAGATAGGCTATTTTTTTTATGGCATCAGTGATCGTCATGCCGCCGGGGCGGATGTTGGAGATGCAGTTCCGGGACTCGTCGGTGGTACCGGGGTGCGATGCGTAAGTGAGGTAGGCGCCAAGAGAATTGGGAGCACTGAGGCCGGGGCGCTCACCGATCAGCATAATGGTGATTTTTGCTCCCAGGATGCTGCCGATTTCATCGCCGATAGCTACCCTGCCATTTGCAACCAGGCAGATTGGGCCAACGGTCAGGTTTGTTCCGCCGACGACCTCCAGGAAACCCAGAGCAACATCAACACTGCTCTGATGGATGGCGGGAGCTGAAAGGCCGTCACAAATTACTATACTGATATCAAAGCCTGTTGGTTGTGCCTTCAGCTGCTCTTTCGACTCTGCGCCCAAAACTCGACCTTTATCGGGACGCACCAGGTATTCCGCCCTATCCTCCACACTGCTCGCCAGCAGCAGGGTTTTATAACCGGCAGATTCAATTTGTCCGGCAAGCAGGCCCATCTGCCCCGGCTGATGCACAGCGTCGCGGGCTTTTGCATGAGCCAGCCTGAATTTCAGGCTCTCAGAGAGCGGCAGACTGGAACCGCAACGACCTAAACCGATGCGGGCTTCGGTATATTTTTGTAATCCAGCCCAGGGATCGAGGGTGATTACTCCTTGTTTTTTCTTCATCATAATGTCTCCTCCGCTGACAGCGCCAGAAGCCTGTTCGACTTTGTGATCGGCTGCAGACGTCCATGCCGGTCGTGTATGGCCATATTTTCAAGCCAGGCCTGGAATTCAGGCGCAGGTTTCAGGCCAAGAAGCTTTCTGATATATGCGGCATCATGAAATGATGTGGACTGGTAATTCAGCATGATGTCATCTGCTCCGGGTACGCCCATGATGAAATTGCATCCGGCGTTTCCCAACAGGGTCAGCAATACATCCATATCATCCTGATCGGCCTCTGCATGGTTAGTATAGCAGATATCAACTCCCATGGGCAGGCCGAGAAGCTTACCGCAGAAATGATCCTCAAGACCCGCCCGCAGGATCTGTTTGCCGTTATAGAGATACTCGGGCCCGATAAACCCGACCACGGTGTTGACCAGCAACGGGCTGAATTTCCTGGCAACAGCATAGGCCCGGGCCTCAAGCGTCTGTTGATCTATTCCATGATGCGCATTTGCCGAGAGGGCACTGCCCTGCCCTGTCTCAAAATACATTACGTTATTCCCGAGGGTTCCGCGCCTAAGCGCCAATGTTGCCTCGTGTGCTTCGTGCAGGAGCGCCAGGTTCACCCCGAAGCTGCTATTGGCTTTTTCGGTACCGCCGATAGATTGAAAACAGAGATCTACGGGGGCACCTTTTTTGATCGCCTCCATTATTGTTGTCACATGGGTCAATACACAACTCTGCGTCGGTATTTTGTATCCTTCAATCAAATCATCCAGCATATGCAGGAGCCGGATGATATTTTCAACATTATCGGTCGCCGGATTGATGCCTATAACGGCGTCTCCGCAGCCGTAGCAAAGACCATCCAGAGTAGAGGCGGCGATGCCTTTAAGATTGTCTGTGGGATGATTGGGCTGCAGTCGAACGGAGAAAGTACCGGGCAGACCTATAGTGTTGCGAAACCTGGTTACCACCAGGCACTTTGCCGCCACCAGGATCAGGTCCTGCACCCGCATCAGTTTAGAAACCGCAGCAGCCATCTCCGGAGTGATGCCAGGAGCAAGTGCGGCCAGCGTTTCCGTAGTCACCTCGTCCGTCAGCAGCCAGTCCCGAAACTCACCGACCGTAAAAGAACTGATTGGTCCGAAAGCTTTGCTGTCGTGCCCATCGATTATCAGCCGGGTGACTTCATCCTCTTCATAGGGCACAATACATTCATTTAAAAATCGGGACAGCCGTACGTCAGCCAGGGCCATCTGCGCCCTGACCCGTTCCTCTTCATTTTCTGCAGCAATACCGGCAAGAACATCTCCTGAGCGCAGGGGAGCCGCTTTGGCGAGAAGCTCTTTCAAACTCATCTTGGTGTATCGGGCTGTATTGGTCATAGCTCTGTACGGGTAAATATTTTCAACTTTGGCAGGATGCCGGATCAAATCTGACATCATCCGGCATCCTGCCTATTTAATAGACTTAAACAGCACTATCTCGCATAATAGGTCTGCGGCAGCCAAAGCGCGATGTCGGGGAAAACCATTACGACTCCGAGACCAATACACATAAGTATAACAAACGGTACGATCGAGCTATAAATATCAATGAGTGAAATATCTTTCGGTGCCATCGCCTTCATTAAAAATAGATTATACCCAAATGGCGGCGTCATATAGGCAATCTGACAGGTGATGGTATAGAGCACACCGTACCAGATAGGGTTGAAGCCAAGCACCTTGATCAATGGGATATAAAGTGGTGCGACAATAACCAGCATGGCGGTGTCATCGAGAAACATGCCCAAAATAATGTAGGATACCTGCATCATGATCAGTATGCCCCATGGACTGAGGCCCCAGGTATCGAGAAACAACGATTCGATGGCGTGTACCGCACCAAGACCGTCGAAGACCGCACCAAAACAGAGGGCCGCCAGAATAATCCACATAAACATGCAGCTGACGCAGAGTGTTTTATGCAGGGTGTCGTCCATAACCTTGCGGGTCAGCCGCCCCTTAACAAAGGCAGCGATAGTTGCTGCGGCGGCACCAACCGCGGAACTTTCCACCAGGCTGGTTACTCCCATAATAAAAAGTCCCGTCACCGAAAAGATGATAACCAACGGCAGAATGCCTGCCGCAAGCAGACGAAATTTCTCGCCGCGCTCCATCTCCCGTTCTTCAGGAGCCAGGCTGGGACCGAGCTCCGGCTGTAATTTGCAGCGCACGGCAATATATATCATGAACATAGCGGCGAGCAGCAGGCCTGGAAAAACGCCGGCCATCCACAGCTGACTGACCGGCTGCCTGGCAATCATGCCATAGAGAACGAGTACGATACTCGGAGGAACCATAATGCCAAGAGAACTGCCCGCCTGGATAACTCCGGTGACCATACGTTTGTCATAACCGCGTTTGAGCATTTCCGGCAGGGCGATGCTGGTACCGATAGCCATACCGGCGACACTGAGTCCGTTCATGGCCGAAATGGCCACCATCAACAATATCGTCCCGATGGCAAGGCCACCATTTAGCGAGCCCATCCAGACATGGAACATCCGGTAAAGATCACTGGCTATGCCGGATTCGGAGAGCATATAGCCCATGAAAATGAAAAGCGGCAAGGTCAACAGAGGATACCAGTTGAGGAGCACGATGCTGGCATTAAACGGCATTTCATAGCCGCCCTCCCCCCAAAGCAGAAGAGATGCTGCTGCCGCGACAAAACCGACGGCTCCGAAAACCCTCTGACCGGTGAGCAGCATCAGCATCAGGGTGGAGAACATAAGAAGTGCAATCATTTCATAACTCATGACAATTTCACTCCTTTTACCCTGGCAATATCCTTGAAAAAGGTGGCGATGGACTGCAGCAGCATGAGCACGATTCCTATAACCATAATAATTTTAATGGGAGCCACAGGCGGCTCCCAGGCGGAATAATTTCTCTGTCCATATTCAAGCGAGTAAGCAGTGCTGGAGATGCCCCCGGCGAGCAGGACAACAAGATAAAGAATCAGACAGAGCACCGTAACCGCATCGACACTGGCCCGCCGCTTTGGTGTCCAGGTGCCGTAAAGCACATCCATGCGGACGTGTGCTCCGAGATACATGGAAAATCCGCCACCCAGCATATAATAGGCTGCCATGGTGAACTGAGACATTTCCACTGCCCAGATATAGGGAATATTAAAAAGGGTGCGGGATATGGCGGCGAATAGAAGGATCCCCATCATCACGAACACAAGGTACATGGCGAACTTCCCGACAATTTTATTTAGTGCGTCGACATAGCGCACGTATGTTGTTATTACTTTTGGCAATGTCGTCCCTCATTGATGGTGTCGTAAAAACTCTTCATCTGAGAAATTTTGAGCGTCTCGCATATGAAGTTTTTTACTTAACCATCTCAAAATATAGTTTTATAGAAATTCATCTTTGATGAAAGATTCTACATTTATCGAATTAGCACCTACATGCATTGTCAGCAAAAACCGGCAGGCCCCCAATCTTTCACAAGAAAGGGGGCCTGTGGCCTGACTGGAGCAAATGATAAATTAAACGTAACGATAAGGCCGTCCGGCTTTCTCCATGGTTGCGGCATATTTCTTGAGGATCTCAACCACTTTGGCGTTACGCGATGACTTTGCAGCGATTTCATCCCAATATTTAAGCGCTTCCTGCTCGACGGTTGCCCATTCGGCATCAGGGATCGAGGTGAGCTCAAGTTTGCCGCCGGTTGTGCGGTAGTGCGCTTCACCCCACCAGTACCAGTGAAGCCTATAATAATGTGAACTTTCGATGGACATCTTGAACAGCGCTTTCAAATGTTCCGGCAATGCCTCCCATTTGTCGGAATTAGCAAAGTACGAACCGGCCCAGGCACCTGAAATATTGTTGGTCAGATAGTACTTGGTGACATCCGCCCAACCGACCGTATAATCCTCGGTGATTCCGGACCAGGCGATACCATCCAGCTCACCTGTCTGGATGGCAACCTCGATGTCCTCCCACGGCAGGGTAACCGGGACTACGCCGAACCGACGAAGGAACTTGCCGCCTGTGGGGAAGGTAAATATTCGTTTACCCTTCAGGTCGGCCAGTTTACGGATTGGCTCAACAGTGGCAAAGTTACATGGATCCCACGCACCGGCGCTAAGCCAGGTCACACCCTTTATTTCCTTGTAGGCTTCTTCCCAAATTTCCTTCAAACCATAATAGTTGAAGAGGACCGGGACATCGAGAGAGTAGCGTGAAGCAAAGGGGAAATAGGCTCCGAACACGGATACATCAACAGGTGCGGCTATGGAATCATCATCACTCTGAACGGCGTCGATAGTCCCCCTCTGCATGGCACGAAACAGCTCCCCGGTAGGAACCAGCTGGTCGGCATGATAAAGCTCGATAACCATTTCACCTTTGGCGATCTTATTAAATGCATCGATCTGCGGCTTGATGACATATTCTGCCAGAGCAGGGCCTGCATACGTTTGCAGGCGCCACTTTATCGGCGTTTTCTTTGTTGCAT
>JBARUR010000301.1:0-35425 GCA_049645845.1 Desulforhopalus sp.
GGAGAGGCTTCTAATCTTCCTTGCTAAGTTTCCTTTTGCACCTGGGTTTCCTCTTGTGAAATTCACCATCAGGTCGCTATGTAGCTTCAGTTCTCAGACGGCTCCTCCCCCCTACCCTTCATTTCAACATTTATGTCAATGATATGTGTGGCTCCAAACCACATTTTCTGCAAGCAGGACTCCATGGATGTTTTCACCTGTCCATGAATATAAGTTGACATAAATGAAACTTTTGCTCTATGATCGTAACCTGTTTTTATCAGCCGCAGGTCTATCAAATTTTAGTGCCTTACTCCTGAACCTGCCATAACTAAGAATTATCTGGCGATCACTTTAAAATCAGAAAGTTTAGAGTGACCTCCAAGGCACTTACACCCCTCAAGGGGGCACTATAAAGAGTCCCTACAAAGCATGGGGACTAAAAAGAGTACCCCTTTTAGGGTGCAAAAGAGAGGATATGAACCATGAAAAAAAAGTTACCCGGTAAAGCAGCTTTTCTGGTCGGCAGCCTGACGGCGCTGTCCCTTATTTTTGGATTTTCAACCAGTTCCCTTGTCGCTGCGCCCGACAATATCAAGTTCGGCCACGTCGCTCCTCCCTTTCATGGCCAATCAAAAGGTGCCGAAGCTTTTGCTGCCTATGTAAAAGAAAAAACAGGGGGAGAAATTGATATCGCTACGTTTCCCGCCGGACAACTTGGCGGTGAACGCTCAATGGCCGAGCAGGTACAAACCGGAACCCTCCAGATAGCTTCGATCACCACAGCGGTACTTCAGAATTTTGTTCCTGAAGCAGCAATTCTCGACATGCCGTTTATCTTCCCGAACAGGGCTACTGCCTATGCAACTCTTGATGATCCGGAATTCCAGGAAAAGTTTTTTTCCTACTTTCCCAAAAAAGGTTTTATTGCCATCGGCTGGACCGAAAACGAGATCCGGGACTTCAGCAACAACAAACGCCCTGTGCGCACACCGGAAGATATTAAAGGACTTAAAGTACGGGTAATGAACTCTCCGGTTTATCTTGATACATTTAAAGAACTGGGGGCTTCGCCGGTGGGTATCCCTTTTCCTGAAATTTACAACGCCCTGCAAACCGAAGTTATCGACGCCCAGGAGAATCCCATTATGACCTCCGTATTGATGAAATTCACGGAAGTCACTCCATATGTAACCCTGACCCAGCATGCGGTCACCGAGTGTGTCATTATCGTCGGTGCAGATTACTGGGAATCCCTCTCCAAAGAAAGCCAGAAAATTTTTCGTGATGCCGCAAAAGTTGCCATCGAAACCAACCGTACAGTCAATGCAGAACTGCACAATAATCTTCCTAAAATCAATATCTCAATTGATGAGTATGCCAAGCAGGCTAACGTCGAAATCATCAAATTAACTCCAGAAGAGCGCGAGAAATTTCGGGTAGCCATGAATCCGGTCTGGAACAAGTATCGAAAGAAAATCGGTGACGACATTTTTGACTTCACTCTTGAAAAAATTAAGGAACATCAAAAGTAGGCCGCCGGCAAGATGAGGGATGTTCTGGGAAAACCGACCATCCCTTTCTGCTGAGATCAATATTGGAATCAGCTGATTAGCCCATCAACCAAGAGCAACTTTTTTCGTGAACTTCAATATTTCTTCGTTAAAACATCCCCACCGGATGGCCAACCGAATAGACCGGATAGAAAATTCCATCCTTGTCTGGACGATCCTTGGCCTCGCCGTCATCGGTTTTATTCAGGTTTTCTCCCGCTATCTCTTTAATTACAGCTTCACCTGGTATGAAGAACTCGGGAGATATTTAGGAGTTTTCATCGCCTTTCTCGGAGCAAGCATCGGAGTTAAAACCGGCAGCCATTTCACCATGGACCTGCTGGTCTCCCACCTGCCCAGGCCATGGCAACAACTACTTAGATTTTGTACCTGCACCCTCTGCAGCGGCTTTTTCATTTTGGTGACGTTTTATTCCTGGAATATTGTGGTCCGAATGCATGGATATGAGACCACTTCTCCAACCATGGAAATCCCAATGTATATAGCTTATCTACCTATTCCATTTTTTTGTCTGATCATGGGATTTCGCTTTTTTGGAGTTGGCATACGAGAACTGCTCAGTTTGAAAAATCAGGGAAAAATTGAGCAGGAGGGGCCAACATCATGATGATAGCAATATGCATCTGCTTTATCGTACTTCTCTTTGCCGGGGTGCCGATCGCAGTGATTCTCGGTGCCACAACCGCATTTTCTCTGGCTTTTTATACAAACACACCTTTGCACATAATTACCCAGCAGCTTTTTAATGCCCTTGATAAATTTGTGCTGCTGGCGATACCTTTTTTCATCCTGGCCGGCTCGATTATGACCCGAGGCGGCATTGCCCGTCGCTTGATCAATTTCGTCAATGCCCTGGTGGGTTGGTTTCCCGGCGGTCTGGCCATGGCGGGTATTCTTGCCTGTATCTTTTTTGCCGCCATTTCCGGATCTTCTCCGGCAACTGTGGTGGCGATCGGCTCAATCATGATACCCGCCCTTATCAAAGCCGGATATGGCGAAAGATTTTCTTTAGGGCTTATCACCGTCTCCGGGTCTCTTGGCATCGTCATTCCGCCATCAATCCCTATGATTCTTTACTGCCTGGTGATGAATGTCTCGGTAGCCGAAATGTTCATGGCCGGTGTGCTGCCGGGGCTGATGATGGGTGCTGCTCTGATGATCTACACCTGGATTATTGCCCGTCGCAACAACTGGCGGGTCGAACAAAGAGCATCGATCAAAGAATTGGTCACCGCCACTAAAAGCGGTTTCTGGGCCTTGATGCTGCCGCTTGTTGTCCTTGGCGGCATTTATTCCGGGATCTTTACCCCGACCGAAGCTGCTGCGGTCAGTGTTATTTATGCACTTGTGGTGGAAATGTTTATCTATAAGGAATTCGGATTCAGGGATATTACTTCCATCTGTAAAGATGCCGCAGTGCTCTCCGCCTCCCTGCTCTTTATACTTTCCTGCGCCATGACCTTCATCTGGCTGCTCACGGCTGAACAAATACCTCAGCATCTGGCAGAAATAGTTATCAGCCACTTCCACAGTCCCTGGATGTTCCTCTTGATGGTCAACATTCTTTTTTTGATCCTTGGCTGCTTTGTCGATGATGTCAGCGCCATGCTGATTCTTGCTCCACTCTTTCTTGAGACTTTGAACCAGTATGGTATCGATCTGGTTCATTTCGGTATCGTCATGGTCCTTAATATTCAGATAGGGATGCTCACCCCTCCTTTTGGCCTCAATCTCTTTGTCGCCGCCGGAATTACCAAGAGACCGCTTACGCAGATCTCCCGTGGAGTAATACCTTTTCTCGGCATCATGCTGATTTGTCTGGTACTGGTAACTTATATACCGTCGATTTCGCTGGTCCTCCCCAAACTGCTTCTCAATTAAGGTTTTTTTAATATGCTGCCCTCCACACTCAAGGCTGAATTGACTAACGTTGTCACAAAAGATCGATACCTGGATCACCCTGAAGAACTGGCCTGCTATTCCTACGATTCTTTTCTGGAAGAATCGCTGCCGGATGCGGTGATTTTTCCACTGACTACCCAGGAGGTATCGGACATCCTGAAAATCGCCTCCAGGCACCGGGTGCCCGTTACTGCTAGAGGTGCCGGAACCAGTGTCTGCGGAGCTCCCGTTCCTATAAACCATGGCATTGTCCTCTGCTTTTCGAAAATGAACAGGATCATCGAGGTCAATACTAAAGACCGTTATGCCATCGTCGAGCCGGGAGTGATCAACGGTGATCTGCAGAAAGCGCTTGCCCCATTTAATTTTTTCTATCCGCCTGATCCCGGTTCCATCAACATCTCCACCATCGGCGGCAACGTCGCCTTGAATGCCGGAGGTCCGAGATGTCTCAAATACGGTGTTACCGTCGATTATGTACTCGGGATGCAGGTCGTGCTGGCTTCAGGAAAAATTGTACGCTTTGGCAGTAGAAACATTAAAGATGTCACCGGATACAAACTCTCCGCCCTGTTCTGCGGTTCTGAGGGAACACTCGGTATGGTAACCGAGGTTATACTTCGGGTGGCACCTCAGCCGGAAACGACCAGGACAGTCATGGTGACCTTCAGCGATCTGGACAATACCGCCGAAGCCGTTGCCGATATCATCGGTTCGGGCATCCTGCCGGTAGCCATGGAGCTGATGGACAAGATGACCATCAATGCCATTGAGGACGCGGGCAAACTTGGTCTGGCGCGGGATGCCGAAGGCTCTCTGCTGATTGAGGTTGACGGGATCAAAGAGTCCTGCGAACGAGAAATGTCGAAAATCATTGCAAAAGTTAAAGAACATGGGGCGGTAACCGTACAGGAAGCAAAGACTCCTGCCGATCGTGACAAATTATGGGCTGCAAGACGTCAGGCCTATGGAGTGTTTGCTAAGATTGCCCCGGATATCCTCTCCGAAGACATTACCGTTCCCGTGAGTAAAGTACCTGAAATGACCCGCAGGATCAGGGAAATCTGCACCAGGCACAACATCAAAGTCGGCATCCTCGCCCATGCAGGTGATGGTAATATGCACCCACTCATCCCGGCGGACAGGAATAACCGCGAAGAATGGGCCAGGGTGATCATGGCCTTTGGAAAAATTTTTGAGGCGGCTGCCGACCTGCACGGTACGTTGTCTGGGGAACATGGTATCGGCCTTGCAAAAGCCGCGTATCTACCGCTGGTGATGGATGATGATTCCCGGGAGTTTATGACGGTGATCAAACGGGCAGTCGACCCGGATAATATCCTCAATCCCGGAAAATTCGCATGAGTAGTTCCACTGATTCCACCGCCAGCAAATGCGGCAAATGCGGACTATGCCTTGCGGTTTGTCCTGTGCACCGGCTATTGATGGAGGAACAGGCTTCTCCCCGGGCCAAGATCCAGCTCATCGAAAGCTATAACCGCAAGAAACTACCTTCATCACCGTATCTCAAGGAACTCATCAACAGATGTCTGATGTGCGGCACCTGCACCGCCAACTGTCCTTCCGGAGTCGATCATTACTCACATTTCATGGATATGCGCCAGGAAATGGCCAAAGAGCATGGTGATCGAATTGAGATAAAAGGACTGGTTTTTCTTCTGGCCAGGGAGCAGAGATTGCGCCTAGCTGCAGGGATGGCCAAATTCGGTCAGAACATCGTTCCAGAAGTCTTCCAGAAAAAATACCGGTTAAGCAATATCCCTCTCGATAAATTCCCTCAACTGAATAAAAAACCATTCCGGTCGATGGTTCCCGAGGAAGTCCCGGCTAAAGGTAAGGAGCTCGGAATCGTAAGCTATTTTACCGGCTGTGCTACCAACTATATCTACGATACAACCGGCCAGGCCACCCTGGAACTCTTAACCGCTATGGGTTACCGTGTCCGCATCCCGAGAGAACAGACCTGTTGCTCCATTCCCATGCTGTACCACGGCGGCATTGAAGAGGCCCGCAAAAATATCGAACAAAATCTGCGGTGTTTCAATCAAGATGATGTTGCAGCCGTCATAGTTGATTGTCCGACCTGCGGCTCCGCCCTGAAAAAAGAATTTCCGGCGATGACGAAGAAGTGGAACAAAGACAGCAGCGTGGCCGAAGCAATCAGCTCAAGGGTGACAGACTTGATGTCCTTTGTCTACGACAGGCGGGACAGTCTAAATATCGACGAGAAAAAAGCCGCTGCGACAGGTCAGGTTACCTATCATGCCCCCTGCCATCTTAAAAACAGCTTTGTCCCCGCGGATCGATTGCTGCGAGAGCTGCCTTTTATCGATTTTATAGAGGCCGCCGATGGATCCGACTGCTGCGGTGGCGGAGGAACTTTTTTTTACGAATACCCGGACATTTCAACAAAGATGGCAACGCAAAAGATAGCCGGTGCCAAAAAGACCGGGGCAAAGCTCTGGCTTACCGACTGTCCTGTGTGCAGGATTAATCTTTCCGGCAGGTTAAAAGCCGAGGACGGCATTGAAGTGGTTCATCCCGCCTCTTATCTTGCCGGGATATTGCGCTATTAATTTGAGGCTCCTCCGAGAAAAAGCCATGGATGAAAAATCGATTTCAAGCAATATTAAGAAGATCCGGAAACAGAAAAAAATGACTTTGCAGGAGTTGGCGAACCGTACCGGTCTGACCAAGGGCTATCTCTCTAAAGTTGAACGTTCGGAGAAGGCTCCGCCCTACTCAACTCTCAACCGTATTGCCGGTGCTCTGGGAGTCGAAGTCACCACCGTACTTAAAAAGGATTTTGCTCCGCTGCAGGATACCAGCTTTTTCTTTGGCAAAAAGGCAGATGAACAGATCATTTGTGAAACAACCGATTTCGCGGGGTACGATTATGTCGTACTGGGGGCGGGCAAGCCCGGAAAGAACATGGAACCCTTTATTATCTATGCGCCGTTTGAAATCGCCCGCATGTATGAGCATGAAGGGGAGGAGTTTTTTTACATCATGGAAGGAAAACTTGAATTTATCTATGGAGACAAGACCTGCATCATGGAGCCCGGTGACCATGTCTATTTCGACTCCCGCATTCCTCATTCCGGCAGAAGCCTCGGCGACAAAAAGGCAAAGCTGATGGCGGTGATCTATTTTTATAAGCGTAACAGGCAGTAAGCTGGAAAGACCTGTTTAACAATTTACGCCTTAAAAAGAGGCTCCAGTCCCGAGAGGTCTGCTTTCTTGTTTTTCCCCTTCAAAAAATCCAGGTAAGCACCACCGCTGAAATTCAATATTCGCTCCTTCGGAAAACCGATTTTTGCGACAAAGGCAAGACACTCATCGAAAACACCAACCTTACCAGCGATATGGGCGTCACTGCCAAAAGTCAGATAACCGTCATTACGTGCGACCGCCTCGGCAAGGGCTGCACAGTTTTTTTCGCTGCCAGGGCGTGAGGTTGTAAAGGATGAGTTGTTGATCTCCACCAGCACATTATGAAACGCAGCGGCTTTTGCCACTTCTTCAACCTCTATCGGAAAAGCCGGATTGCCGCCATGGGCAAAGACATCAATTTTCCCTGAAGCCATGGCCTTTACCACTGCATCTGTGTGCAATTGTCTTGTTTCCGGAATGATTAAAGGTTCATGAAGGCTGGCCAGGATGATATCCAACTGCTCCACCATATCTGTATCGATATCGATTTCACCCTTAAAATTGATAATATTGGCTTCAACTCCGCGCAGAACGCCAACACCATTCATTATCCTGGGGATAACCCGCATATTCCTAAAGAACCAGAAGTGCGGTGCACCGGGCATGGAAGGTCCATGGTCCGTTATAGCAAGGAGCTTGATTCCTTGAGCCGCCGCGGCCTCGACATTTTCTGCAAGCGTACTGTAGGCGTGCCCGCTTGCTACGGTGTGGGTATGGCTGTCTACTTCGATATCATGAGTGTTTTTGCTTTTATTAGTGTCCATAAAATTTATTTTGACTCTAAGTAAGAGATGATGTCTACAATTATTTTTTCTCCCTCGATACCTTCAGAAAAATATCTGCAAAACTTTAGAAAATGCTTAAGTTTAAAAAGGTTAAACTGCTGGATACCAAAATCGGTTGAAATAGCTGCAAGGAATATATCTAACCGAGAAAAACTGTTCAATTTACGGATTTTTGGTTGTTCTACCAAAAAGGAGGTAGATCATGGGAGACAAAGGCGGCAAGAAAGATAAAAGAAAAAGCGAACAACAACATATTGACAAGACTAAACAAAAAGAAAAGACTAAAAAGGATAAACAACAGAAAGACAATCCAATACCTTCTCAAAAGAAATAACAAAATCCTCTTCGACAATAATAGCCACATTGCAGCTTCACTCAAAAATGGAGTATGTTTGACTCAATCATCCAGAAAAATAACCAATACATTCAACAAGATGGCCAAAGAACATACTCAGGAAACTCCAGAAACCGATCCCTTCATTGAAAATTTCGGGGCCATTCTCGATTCAATCCGAGGCCCAGTGCTCATACTTGACGAGCATTTCCGGGTTATAAGAGCTAATCGATCCTTTTATCAGACCTTCAATGTCAACAAGGAAGAGACGGAAGGGACCATTATTTACGACCTTGGCGACAAACAATGGGATATTCCCAGATTAAGAAACCTGCTCGAAAACATTCTACCTAAAAATTCAATATTCGATGATTTTGAAGTGGAACATACCTTTGAGAGTATAGGGCGTAAGATAATGCATTTGAACGCTCACAGGATTGAAAAAGAATTATCCCCGACCCAGTTGATTTTTCTGGCCATTGAGGATGTGACTGAACGTGAATATTACAAAAAAGACCTTGAAGAACTTGTTATAAACCGCACGGCCGAACTTGACGAAGCAAAAAAAGAAGCGGAAAAAGACAAGGAGGCTGCGGAAAAATCACTTGCAGAAATTCAAAGGTTAAAAGTTTTACTTGAAGCAGAAAGAGCCTATCTGAAGGAAGAAATCAGATTGGAACACAACCATGAGACTATTATCGGTCACAGCAATGGTCTCAAACATGTGCTATACAAAGTTGAACAAATTGCCGGCAGCAATACTACCGTCTTGGTTCTGGGTGAAACAGGAACAGGAAAAGAGTTGGCTTCCCGGGCAATTCATGGATTAAGCCCACGCAAAAACCGGGCATTGGTTAAAGTGAACTGCGCCGCCCTTCCGGCAAACCTCATCGAAAGCGAGTTGTTCGGTCATGAAAAAGGTGCTTTTACAGGTTCACACACCAGACACCTCGGACGATTTGAGGTTGCTGACGGAGGGACTCTTTTTCTTGATGAAATAGGAGAACTCCCACTGGAGCTGCAATCAAAACTGCTCAGAGTTGTTCAGGAAGGCGAATTTGAAAGGGTGGGAGGTAGCCGTACTATAAAAGTCGATACCAGAATAATCGCCGCAACGAATCGTAATCTGGAAGAGGAAGTCCGCAAGGGAAATTTCCGTGAAGACCTCTGGTACCGGCTGAATGTATTCCCAATTACCATGCCGCCACTTCGTGATCGCCGAGACGATATTCCGCCACTCGTCACTTTTTATATCCGGAAAATTGCCAAACGATTGGGAAAAATAATCGAGATAATACCGGAAAATGTCATGTATCAGCTGCAGAACTATCATTGGCCGGGAAATATTAGAGAACTTGAAAATGTTCTCGAACGGGCAGTGATCAACTCTTCGGGTCCAAAACTTCACCTTGTCGATGAACTCAAGAAGCCATCTAAAGGAGTAAATACCAGTCCAAAAACTTTGGAAGCGGTTGAACGTGAACATATTATACAAATACTGGAACAGGTGCAGTGGAAAGTAAGCGGAAAAGAGAGCGCGGCTGAAATCCTCGATCTTGATCGCAGCACCTTACGTGCCCGCATGCGTAAGCTCAACATCAGAAAGCCCTAATCCGGATTTCTCATGAAACCAGATAATCATATCGTTCTCCTCCAGAATGGCGAAGCTTACTTTCCTGCGCTCGAACTGGCTCTGAACCGGGCAACACAGGATATATATCTGGTTAGCTATATTTTCGAAAATGACCATACCGGCCGGCGCATTGCCGAAGCTCTAAGACGGGCTGCTTTACGTGGTGTCACAACACATATGTTAATTGATGGCTTCGGCTCGAATAGTTTGCCCAAAACCATGATTAATTATCTCAAGGAAGCCGGTGTCATGTTGCTGAAGTTCCGTCCCAAAATTTCTCCATGGACTTTTCGACGCCGGAGGCTGCGGCGGTTACACAGAAAAATCGTAGTCATAGATCGGAAACTGGCTTTTGTTGGAGGCATAAATATTATCGATGATATGGAGCTTCCCGACCAGGACTCTCCTCGTTTCGATTATGCGGTAAGCGTTGAAGGACCTTTGGTAAAAGAAATCCATGATTCCTGCCGCCGACTCTGGTTGCGAGTAGTCAGAACCCGCCGTTTATATATTACATGGGATCGAAACCAACAAAAACAAGCTCCTCCACCGCAACCTGCTGGACATATGCGAGCGGCCTTTCTGGTACGTGATAATTTTCGCCATCGCCATGACATAGAAAATGCTTATTTACAGGCGATTGCACAGGCGAAAAGCGAGATCATTCTAGCCAACGCCTATTTTTTACCTGGATTGAATTTTCGTCATGCACTTTTGGCTGCATCCAGGCGCGGAGTCCGTGTAGTTTTGCTTTTGCAAGGGAAAATCGAATATCGATTTGCCCACTATGCGTCACGTGCTCTCTTTGGCAGCTTCCTTGAGGCTGGTATCGAGATCTATGAATACTATGAAAGTATTCTGCACGCCAAGGTTGCGGTAATTGACAATCATTGGGCGACGGTGGGATCTTCAAATATCGATCCGTTCAGTCTTTTACTTTCGCTTGAGGCAAATATCGTCATTGATGATCAAAAGTTTGCCGACACGATAAAGGACAGCCTGGAGCAGGCTATAACAAAGGGAGCAAAACGAGTATTTGAAGACAGCTGGATCTCACAGAATATTATGTTGCGCCTGATCAGCTGGCTCAGTTACGGGATGATAAGGTTTATGATTGGAGTAGTCGGATATCCCAAAAAGTCACCTGGGGAAAACGATTATTAATGATGCTCTATTACTGTTTAACTGCGATTTTCGTAAACGCTCGCCAATTGTCGTCCGTCGGTACCCTGCCTGTGCACCAGAGGCGTACAAGCAGGCTGAATCCCCTATAAAAAAATCTGGATGGGATATTATAGAGGAGTTTGTTCATTGCTGGAGAACCACTACCTCATATGAAAACTCCCACCAAAAAGTCCGATAATACCTATGACAATCAGATATATTGCAACGATATAATTGAGTAAACGTGGTGCGACTAAAATGAGGATACCTGCAATGAGCGATACCAGCGGCGCGAGACTTATGTTCAAACCTTGCATAATGTTTTCTCCTTGTAAATTAAATTAGCACAAATAAGATTTTAAGCACAAAAAAGAACTAGTGCAAAAGCGCCATTAAATCCTCACTCCCTGAGGTTCATCTGTTCCGTTGGCGTCCCGTTATTCCGTGCCTTTGTTATTCGGTTCATCAGAATATATTGTACTTTCCTTAGAATTCTTAATAATCTGCTGACACTCATTTTCCGCATCCATGGCATTCTTAGCCACAACAGTACGAAACACAGTCTTTGTGTCTTTCCGGATTAATTCATATTTATCATCACCTATATATTCCAGAAGCCAATTCCTCCATTGATGAATAGTTCTTCTTTTCAAGATTAACCCTCCCCGAAAATTTGGATATGATGAAATGTCTGACATCTTCCAGCCCTTTCTTCGTTCTCAGTTTTTTATCTTCACAAGAAAATCCAAATATTGCTTTCTATGTTCAAATTTGCTACTCGAGAAAGTGACCTGGAATTATTTCTTCGCACCCAACACTTCATCTATCTTTTCACCCGCTTTTTCCGCTGGTCCTTTCCCGGTGATTTTGTCGGAGACTTCTTCCAAAGCATCCTTGGTGTTCTCTATTGTTTGGTCAAATTTCTCCCCGGCTGTTTCTGCCGGTCCCTGAGAATCGCAGCCAAAAGTGATGACTGCCAAACTGAGTGCTGCTATGAGCAACAATGTGTGTATAATTTTTTTCTGCATAGTTGAAACTCCATTAGAGTGTTGTAGGTAGGTTTACCAAGTTTAGGAATCTAATTAAGCAAGATATGTGCCATCATCTCGTTCAGTTAACTGGTCATGGTTTCGACTAAATAACAAAGAAAACCCGAAACAGTCGGCAAAGGGCATGGTCAAATATGACCAATGGTCATATGCAACCATTACTCCATGTGAATCAGGATAAAAACCTGATAAGCTTCAAGATTTGGAACAGCGAAGCAATGAAGATTTTTTGCGACACCATCGCTGAGGCTATGAGAACTTCGGTCATATGTGACCATCGGTAGCATATGCTCGAAGCGGTTTAACGTTTACCTTTTCCTCCCTCCCAGAACCTTATTTATATTCTCACCTACAATCAACCTCATAAGCGAACCCATAGCATGATTTCCGATTTGGCACATGGCTTGCTTTACTGTGTTAGAAAGATAACAGTACTTACAAGTTACTGAAGTAATCTGCCGGGTGCCGGACAACAGCGGATTTCCCGCTGTATCACTTTTAAATAAGAGGAAAAATCATGAAATTAACACATTTTCTAAAACATTTTCTTGTTGTTCTTGCTTTGGTTACCTTGATCGCCGGTTGTGCCGGGAGTTCAACACAGGAAAGTACCGGCGAGTATATTGATGATACCACCATTACCACTAAAGTTAAGGCTGAAATTTTTAATGATCCAATGCTCAAGGTACTGCAGATTAATGTCGAATCCTACAAAGGAATTGTTCAACTAAGCGGTTTTGTTGATTCCAAACATGCCGCTGAAAGAGCAGTACAAGTTACAGAATCAGTGGATGGCGTCAAAGACGTCAAGAACAGTCTTGTTGTTAAATAAGACGACTTAACACCACATAAGTTGCTTGGAATATTTACCATTTCAAGTAACTCAACACCTATAGACATCTAGCCAGGTCTACCTTTACTTCCCCATCGCTTTGTACCTCACAGCAACCTAGCTGATGGAAAGTCCGGGTAGTATACGATCCTGCCGATTAAAAACTTATCAAACACTATAGAATTCTAATTTAGCAATACTTTTGCAAGATCCACAATGGAAAAACATCATGTCCAGCACACTTACACCAAAGCAGCAAAAACAACATTCAGTTATCCTTTACATTATTATTGGTGCTGCATTATTCGCCTTTATTAAATCATTCCAACTCCTGTCCCCTATCCTATTATCACTTTTGCTCGTACTGTTGATTTCACTTGCAATCAATCCAATAGTATCTTGGATGAGAGTAAAAACTGGTGGGAGAAAAGGTCCCACCAGTTTTCTGGCGATAGCAATTATCGCTATAATCTGTCTGACAGGGTGGGCACTCTTCGGTCCAATGAAAACTTCGATTCTTAACATTTCAGTTAGCCTCCCTGGATACTGGGAGCGTCTACAGAAACCACTTATTAAGATTGAACAGCAATCAGTAACTTTTGAGAAGAAACTCCAGACTGAAGTCAGCGATGAAATTGCTGAAGAAAAAACCTTGGAAGGAAATCCAGAACTTGTACTGCGAACCAAAGAACCAATACCTCAATCAAATAATGAGCCAAGTGCTCTTCGGGCGGGGCTGGGTAATATGGTAAGGGAAGCACTCGGCAGCTTCACTGCAATAGCATTCAATAGTGCTCAAATATTAGTGGTACTGGTAACCGTCTTTTTTGGTGTGGTCTTTATGCTCATGAATCCTCGTCCGGTTTTTAGTGCAATACTGGCTCTTTTTCCGGCGCACCGCCACAAGCAGGCTGTTGTTATCCTACAACGCATTGGAATATTCGTTCCAATGTGGGCCGGTGCAACATTACTTGGTATGGTGACAATAGGTGTGCTGGTTTTCCTGCTTATGTGGCCGATTTTTGGCTTCATGGATGCGCTTGTTTTAGGACTGGTTGCCTTTACTTTGGAAGCGATCCCCTTTCTGGGGCCTATTCTCAGTGCCGTACCCGCACTTTTGCTGGCTTTTGGCGAAGGAGGGTTAACTCCCCTGTGGGTTGTGCTTGCCTATATCACAGTTCAAGCTTTTGAAAACAATGCGATCATTCCGTTCCTAATGGCGAGCCGTATGAAACTGCACCCACTGGCTGTGATTCTTTCCATGCTCCTCTGTGTAGCTGCTTTCGGTGTATTGGGGGTATTAGTTGCTGCACCACTCGTCGCTGTTATAACTATCCTTCATGAAGAGCTTTACAGAAAACGCTTTCTGCCAACAGTGACAGATGCAGACCTGCACCATATGGCAGGAATTGTTTTGCATGAAAAACACGAAACGAAAATAACAAAACCATTACCACACCCTAAAACCAACAAACCTTACTGAATGCCTATTAAATGCTCAGCTTATTGCTGAACATTTAATAGGCATTCTTAAAAAGATGTATCCCTCGATTTTGCATAAAAAAGGAGAATTACCATGCTTCAAACAATTGCAATCATACTCGTTGTCCTTTGGCTCCTCGGTTTTGTCTCATCATATACAATGGGTGGATTTATCCATATCCTCCTGGTAATCGCGGTTGTGATAATTATTCTTCGACTCATTCAGGGTCGTCGCCTGTAACCCTGATTTTTTATGAACATTGTGTAAATTTCATTAAAATACCAAATCTTACTATGCTACATGGGTGTTTTTTAATCCTGAAATTTGCACAATGTTCACCGAAGACAAACCGATCTTACCGTATCTCTATTGTCGTTGAAGCAATGCATTTAAGGAGGCTCTAATGAAGAAACAAATATTGCTATATACCATGGCGATCACCCTGTTTCTGCAAACCGGTCCGGCTTTTTCGATAAACGCTCCAAAAGGCTTTAGGTTTGAAGGCACAAGCCCGACACCAGTTGAGGAACAAGAGCAAAAACAATATCAGAAAAAGAATGATGGTGTTCAACTTATAACAGAAAAAGAACGAGCTGAATTCCTTGCCAGAATGCGAGCTGCAAAAACTGACGAAGAACAAAAGCAGATCCGCTTGGAGATTTACAAAATTATGCAGGAAAGAGCCAGATCCCGGGGTTTTTCCCTACCTGGTAGATCTGCCGAACCATGATGATTTCCCTGAACAATCAAAATCAAGATATATAACGCTGTCATTCTTTTGGAAGAGTGAAAACAAAATTAGGATATCCTCCAGGAGCTTCTTCATACCATAGATCTCCTCCGTGTCGCCGCACAAGTTCACGAACAACAGGAAGCCCAATTCCAGAACTGTTATCACTTTCAAACATTTCAAAGATTAATTTTTTCTTTTCTTCAGGTATTGGTTGTCCATTATTAAAAACGTTGAGGCGATACACCTTCCCTTTATCTTCAAATCCATAGGCTATCGTCCCTCCTTTGGGAGTATATCGAATAGCATTTGAAAGAAGATTCCTATAGACAATTCCCAGCCAGTTTTTATTAGCAGAAACTATTATTTTATCGCCAGGTATTCCGCCCAGACGATTGTCGATTTGAATTTTTCCTCTCTCGATTTCCTGGAAAAATTCTCCGAGGATTGGGTCAATAATATCTTCGCGGAGATCGAGTGTTTCTTTCCTGCCTACTTCACTGGAATTCATGATGCTTGATTTTGTCAAATATTCTCCGACAATTTTCTCAAGTTTGATCATGCGGTTAAAGACGTCCGTCAATGTCTGTTTAACGCTTACGCTCACTTCGCCAAATCTTCCTCTGGCCAGTAATTTAATGGTTAAGGCGATCGAAACAATGGGAGATCTCATGTCGTGCGTTGCTATCGAAAGCATCCGCAAAATATGATTTTCGAGTTTTTTTCGTTTAGTGATGTCGCGGGATATTCCTATTACACCGATTGTCTCTCCGTCAACATCCTTCCAGGGAAATTTGGAAACTGATATCCAGGATTTGGTTCCATCCCGACGAGTCAATTCTTCTTCCTTATCGACCAAAGATTCCCCTGTTTCCATAATGAAAATTTCATCATCCCGACACTTCTGAGCCTCTTCCAGAGGGAGAAAATCAAAATCGGTTTTTCCGATCATGTCGTCCCAACGAACGGCAGATCTTCTTGCTTTGGCTCTACTCACCAAAGTAAATCTTCCGTCCATATCCTTGAAGAATATTGAATCCTCTGAATGACGCAAAAGTGCCATCATCTCGGGGCACCTTTTATTGAAATTCTTTGTCATTTACAACTCCCGGGTGGTGATAAGGTGTTTAGTAGGGTGTTATTTATTAACTGCTAATTATAGCCTTTAAATCTAAATTTTCCATGATATTACAATTCAACCATGAGTACTTCAGCATCGACAGTGTTGTTAAACATGATTACAAATATCATGTGAATGTTGAAACTGAAGAGGCATCACACAGTTGAAGTACCTTGGCCGAATTAAATGAAGATTCCATTAATTTTTCATTCAGGTATCCAACCATGAATTCTTTTGACACGCTCATCTTTCCGGACACAGACATCTTCAATGAAAAAAACTATCCGCTTCTGTTATTCTTCAGCCCCCTGCATTTTTTGAAGCTGGTGGAAGCGGGAATTAACTCAGATATTGATGACGAATTTACACTTTTCTCCAAGAGAGGTCTATGTCAAGCGCATACCCCTGCTCCTTTGGATGATAGCCGAGAACAATTCTTACACTTGATCCGTGATATTAAAGAACGAAAGGAGCATTATCTTACCCAACTTAGCAAATTAACTAACGCCTCCATGCAAACAGTTGGAAACGGCAAGGTCACTCACTCTCAGCATAAAATTTCTTCTCTTCTTCAGGAGTACGGTCTGGACCACGCAAGTTCTGACAAGGACCTAAAGATTTGGCAAGCAAGACTTGTACTGGTCCTGGCAGAGATACTTGAAAATACTGAAGAAGACCTGCGAGAAGAGCTTTCGTATCTGGATGAAAATGAAATAGCGATGTTACGATCACTCCAGACAACACAAGATTCCAGCGAGGAGAACCTTCTGGACGAGCTGGAAATCATCAAAGATGGTCTAAAAAAACCACGTTCCAAAGAATCTTCCAAGCGGTTTGACGCCTGGCTTCTTCTCATGAAAAACCAACCTGCACCATCGGTTAAAATGTGGTTGGCCTCATCACGCGACAGTGCTGAACAGATCTTCAGAAAATATGAAGCAATAACCAAAAGCCACCCGATCCCATTGCTCAAGCTGGCGTTTCCGGCTCACATTATGGCAAGTGCAGAATATGCCGTGCAGCAGATAGAGGAATTTCACCGCGCAACTATAACTATTCATCAAGGACTGGTAGCCGATTTCGACCGAGTCACAACAGCCCACCCTTATATTCCTGATGTACAAGAATCCCTGCTTCCTTATGGAACGGACTGGGCTGAGCAGTGGGAGGTCATGCTCCATAAACATTTCTCAGCTTCAAGGGACGGCAGAAATCATGTCACATTTTACCTGCTCCCGAATCAGCCGATCGCCCAACTTTTGTCACTTCCTGAACCGGCAGGCACCAGACCAAAAGTTTCAGCAGCACATGGATTACTTGGAATCCTAAGCACTTCATAGACGGCCTTCCTGTCTTAGTTGTCGTTGCAGGAGATCCACCTTACTTTTTGAACGAGGAAGAATACAATGAGCATTTCCGACTGGCTGGATGAACAAGAAGCAAAAAACATAGATGTATCTGAAATAGATTTGCCTAAAAACCTGGCCTATGATGACGATCCGGATGAAACTATTTATTTTAAGGAAATTAAACCATGCGGTTTATTCTGTTCTGAAAATCATCCTTTTGCGACAGTCGAACGTTTTGGACACTGGTATTACAGCAGAGGTCAGGACAAAAAGGCAGGTATTCATTCATCCGATATGAAATGGAGGCTATTTACTAGGGATAAAAACCTTGCTCTTCAAACTGCTAAAGAACATATTGAATGATATAAAAACTAAGTGACACCCTGATTATGCAATGATTTTTCCTCCGTTTATAAACGGAGGAAAAATCGACATTCCCGTACAATTATAATGGCTTCAGGGAATATTTGGTCTGAAATTATTCCTTCGTTTCGAGTGCTTCATCTATATTTTCACCAGCTTCTTCTGCCGGTCCTTCTCCGGTAATTTTATCGGATGCTTCCTCAAGAGCGTCTTTTGTGCTTTCTACCGATTCATCAATGCTTTCCCCGGCTTTTTCTGCCGGTCCCTGAGACTCGCATCCAAAAGTGAGAAGGGTCAAGCTGAGTGAGACTATGAGTAACAGAGTGGGTATGATATTTTTCCGCATATTAATACTCCTTTCCTTTATAATGTTGTAGTTGATATCCCATCTTAAGCTTCTTTTAAGTTCCTCCCCCCGGACTTCTCACCCGGAGGGTATTTTCCACGCGAAGACTGATGAACTCAGACTAAAATGAATAAAAAATTCAGAATCAATTCCGATAGAGAAATTTAGCTCACTCCTTTAAAAGACAAGATCCGTGAGCTATCCCCCATCTTTGTGTTATGATATTATAATCCCACTCATTCCCACCGCAAGGTTAACGGTCGATTTTATAATATTTTTAATGTTGTCGTCATTAATCTTAACTAAATTCAATTTAAAAGTGTTGACATAGTAAAAGTACTGATTTGACATAGGGCTTTCTCTACCGTACTTATAGACACCCAATCACTGAAATTCACCAGTAGTTGGGGAGATTTTCTGGTTTATCATTACCCCCTTTCGGATTCAACATTGTATTGTCTGGAATTTATATCGTGAAAAATTAAGAAAGAAACAAGGAGTGTTAAATGTTACGAATGTTTTATCTATTTACCATTATCTGCCTGTTACCAAATTTGGCTCATACTGCGACAACTGATTCGCACACCGGGCCAAAAGCATATCTTCCGGAATATAGATTCGAATTCCGGCCGGTGTTGGAAGGCGTAGAGGTTGTTCATGATTTTGTTATATATAATCATGGAGATGAACCGTTGGATATTCTGGGCATCAAATCCGCTTGAGGCTGCACGGCTGCGACAAGTACGCGGCAGATTCTTCCCGGTGAGGAAGGACAAATTACCGTCAGCTTCAATACCAGTAACTATGGTGGAAGGCAAAAAAAGGAGATAGTACGTGTACAAACCAATGATCCGGAACAACATTTGATCAATCTTGTCGTGAGAGGCAAGGTTGTTAAATTTGCTGAAATTCATCCCAAGCATGTCCGTTTGGAAGGCAAGGTCGGAACACCTGTAACCATGGAAATCGAAATCCTGCAAAATAAAGATTATCCTTTTGTCATTATAGATATTTTAACAAAAAGAGACGATGTCGTTCGTTGTGAATTGGTGAAGCAATGTTCTCCAGTAGACAATAGTTGTATTCTTCGGGTCGAAAACCTGAAAACCACCAGTGGGCGATATTCAGATGCCATCACCATCAGAACCGACAATGTCCAGCACCCTTATCTTATTGTACCCGTTGTCGGAATCATCCATTAAGTTCCAAGAAATGCCTGCTCGTCATTGAAGCAATGAACATAGGTAACTATAGCTCATTGCTTCACTTCTCCGATTCTCGGTAACCTGAACCGGTAAGAAATGCGGGTCAGGACGAATACTTTGCCAATGGTAATTGCGTTACTTCTACGTTGTTTTTTAGCCGCTCGAAATTTCCCATTGCAGTTTTTGCCTCTTTCCTCGGTGTTTTTCGAGTTTTTTTAATAAACCCATGCAATAGCACAATATCGTTGTCTGCTGTTTTTACATACAGTACTCGGGCTGACTCTTTACCGCAATCTACGCGAAGCTTATAAATGGTTCCTTTATAACCCCATATTTTAGGGTTCAGAACTTTCAAACTGTTGCATATGTAAATGTCATTAAGTTCTGTATACGCACTGATTTTTTTACATATAGCAGCTGCGAGCTTGTCAGAAATATTATTTAAAAAGACTTCGAACTCTGAAAAGTCATTATATTCTTGTATACCTAGTATTTTCATGTGGCAAAAGGATGCTTAAAAAGCGGTTATGAGAATAGAAATTATCTGTAATTTCCATTTCCATAAAACTTCTTTTTATCTGGTTTTTATCTCTCCAGGAAGATTAAAAAAACAATAATGATGACAGCAACCGAAATGATCACTGTCCACGGATTGCGGGCATGCACCAATTCGATCAAGGTTTTGTCACCGAAATCTCCGATGTGCAGAACTCGTTTTTGCAAAAAAGGATAAGCCGCAGCGTATATTCCAGCGCCAATCATTATGCCGACACCTCCGACCAGGGCGTCGAGGGCGCCGTGGCCGATTGCCCCAACCGATGTCCCCGGACAATAGCCAAGCAGGGCAAAACCAACACCAAACATTAAAGGCCCCGGAATGCTGCTGCCCAGTGAACCCGGTTTTTTATGCAGTTCAACCCAGCCGGCATCACGCAAGGCATACACCCCCAGCATACCGGTGACAATGGCTGTCAAGATGATTTTCATGACGGTGAAATCCTCAAGCAAAAGCTGGCGCATAATGACCTCATAATCACAAACCCCTCCTTTTTGGAGGAGAAAACCAAAGAAAAAGCCGATTACCAGGCCGAGCAAATATTGGATTCCCTTACGACTGTGCAGTTTTTTCAACATAATGCCCTCACTAGATGATGCGGTACATGATGAGTGCGACAACGATACCCCCGACAAAAAAGCAGATAACTGCTAGCCAGCTGCTGAGTACCAGCTGCAAAGTGCCGCTGATCCCGTGACCACTGGTACAGCCGCGTCCCCACCGGGCGCCAAAACCAACACAGATGCCGCCGATCAAGGCCACGATAATGCGCAGCACAACACTTGAGCCAAATGCATTTTGCCACATTTCAGGCAGCCAGATCCAATTGATGTCGTCTGCAAGCCAGGCTGCGGTCAGAGCGCCGAAGAATAAACCTGCCACAAGCATCCATTCCCAGCCTATTTCCGGTTTGTGATCCTGGTAATACGGCTTGTCACGGACTTTACGCCCGCGCACGGCCGCTTCGATCATTCCGGCACTTTTAGCAAATGCCGTCGATACACCGATGGGGTGGTTAGACAGCAAAAAGGCCAGCCAGGAGAGTATGCCTATACCGGCACCGACAAGGTACGGTGACCAGACTTTGGCTGACAAATATGTTTCGATCGTTGTAAGCAGATCCATAATGTATCCTATCCTTTGGTTATTGGGCAGCCGATACTGGTACAAGCCTGCATGGACCCTAGACTGTCTTCTACGTTCTCGAAGCCGTTGCGCTTGAGAATGGAAGCGGCAATAATTGCCCGAACACCACTGCCGCAGAAGGTGACGACTGGTTTATTCCGGTCGATTTGGTCTATGCGGCCCTGAAGTTCACCGAGGAATATATGAGTTGCCCCTGTCAATCTCCCTTGTTCATACTCGTTAATCTTACGGACATCCAGCAGGGTGAATTCGTCTTTTTCCTGCAGGCGTTTTACCAGTTTTTTGGCATGTACGGTGCCAATCTGATCATATTGCAGGCCGCTCACCTCCCAGGCGTGCATGCCGCCCTTGAGGTACCCCACCAGGCGATCATAACCGATACGGACCAGTTGTTGTACTGCCGATTCTATTTGTTCCACGTTTTCGGGAATGAGAATAAGGTCGGTATCATAATCGATCAGATATCCGGCATACGCCGATAGCATTTTCAGCGGGATAGCCAGGCTGTTGGGGATAAAGGCCCCGGCATATGCCTCGGGGCTCCGTAAATCGAGTAAAAGCGTTCCTTCTTGCTGCGCTTTGTGCACTGCTTTAGCACTCATTGGTGCCGGTTGCGGCAAAAAGTGCAATTGGGGCGGCCCTTGTTGGTTATACTCTTCCATTTTTTTAAAATACGATGGGAGGTAATGACGCTCGTTAACTTTGTATTCAACAAACGCGTCGCGGTCTGCTTTCAGCAGTACCGGATTATTTTGCCGTTCATAGCCGATGGTTGAAAATTCCCGGGAAGCCATGCTGTCGCCGCATACCGATCCGGCACCATGTGACGGATAAAGAATGGTCTGATCCCCCAGCGGCAGCAGTTTATTGAAAATAGAATCGTAGAGTGCGCCCGCCACTTCTTTTGCCCGATCTGGAAAGAAATCGGTGCGACCAACATCGCCAATCATCAACGCGTCCCCCGTAAAGACCGCGACGGCATCATCCCCAAAATTTGTGTCGGTGACAACAATGGAGATTGACTCAAAAGTGTGGCCGGGGGTCTCAAGGATGGTCAGGCGCAGGTCTCCCACCTCAAAGGAATCGTTTTCGGATACCGCTTCACCAAAAGTGAAGTCAAGTGCCTTGCCATGGTGAATCGTCGCTCCCGTGCGTCGGGCAAGGTCTTTTGAGCCGGAGATATAGTCTTCATTACGATGGGTCTCAAAAATTCGAGTGATGCGTGTTCCCTCACCGGCGGAAATATCAATATAGATCTGACAATCACGACGAGGATCAATGACAACTGCCTCCAGTCCATCGCCGAGAATGTAAGATAAATGAGCGATACCGTCTGATTTAATCTTCTCAAGAAACATTATATTTCTCCTTTAAAAAAAATGTTTGCAAAGTATTCCGCCCCCTGCCCTGTTGCTGTTTGAAAAATATGACAGACTGAGGGAGGCAGGCTACTGTCTTGTCAACAATTAAGTGTGGGATAAAGACGCAATAACTTTGTCCGAGCGTTGTCATGAGTAAACTGCCAATTCACCTTGGCATTTTTATTGTTTCCGTGTTGCTGCCATGAACTTGCTTCTGTTCTGAATATTTTGATGTCATCGTTTCTTTTGTTCAAACATTGATTAATGAGGACGTTCAATTCTATATCGGCCATATTAAGCCAGCTACCGTTTCTTAGGGTGTATACAAAATCGAAGCGGTCTCCTAATGCTTTTGCTTTTTCAGGAGGGAAAACTTCATGCTGAGACTTTACTGGAATTGTATTTTGTTCTTGGTGATAATACTCCCTCCTTGTTTAGGTTTTGGAGTATCTTACAAAGGCGGGGCATCAACAGATAAAATACCCTCTCACAAAAAGGCTAGGCCTTATCGTAATCAAAAATTCCTTAATTGAAACAATAGACGTATTTTTCAAATTACTCATTGTGTTTGTGCTCGTCAATACTGCATGAATAATATAGGTTTTGGTTGATGGCCATGATTTGACAGCCTAAGATTACGTTTGGTTCTCTTTAGATTAATGTATTAGCTGCACTTTATTTTCGTTCATTCCTTGCCTTTGATGACAAAAATATTCTCCGAGGTGAGTTCCCATCAAGATCGATACCAACAACGGGCACCTCAAACAATCCTCGCTTGCCGTGGAGACAACCAGTGACTACATTGTTAGCACTCATGCGGAGGATAGGAACACCGAAAGAATAGAGGCCGGGTTGCCTGGATGACAATCAAATCTATCTCATTTAAAAAACAATGGGCGAGAACAGTTCTTCCGACTACAAAGAAGATACCCTAAAGCTTTGGGGCGCGGTCGCCATGGGCACGGGCGTGATGATTGGCGCTGGAATTTTCGCGCTAACCGGGCAGATCGCCGAGCTGGCGGGTACATGGTTTCCGCTGGCTTTTTTCATCGCCGCGATCATCGCGGGTTTCAGCGCCTATTCCTACGTAAAGATGGCGCAGGCCTATCCGTCGGCGGGCGGCATCGCCATGTTTCTCAAAAAGGCCTACGGCAAGAGCCTGATGACCGGCGCCTGCGCGCTGCTCATGTATTTTTCCATGATCATCAACGAGAGCTTGGTGGCTCGCACTTTCGGTACCTACACCTTGCAGTTGTTTGACGCAAAGCAGGCCGACTGGCTTGTGCCCGCGCTCGGGGTCGGCCTGCTCGTTTTTGCCTTCGGCATCAATCTGCTGAAGAATAAATACATCCAGTCCTTTTCCTTTTTCACAGCTTTCGTGAAGATTGCCGGGCTCGCGGTGCTCGCGATCGGCGGTCTATGGGCGTCGGGCTTGGAATTCGTGAGCGTGAGCGCTGCACCCAAGCAGACCGGTGTCGGCGGTTTTCTCGGGGCGGTCGCTTTGGGCATCCTAGGATATAAAGGCTTCACTACCATCACCAACAGCGGTGGCGAGCTGGAGGAGCCGAAGAAGAACGTCGGTCGCGCGATCATCATTTCGATAACCATTTGCACCGTCCTCTATGTGCTGATTGCTCTAGCAGTGGGTGCAAACCTGTCGATCGAGGAGATCGTCAAGGCAAAAGACTACTCGCTGGCAGAGGCCTCGCGCCCGGCCTTTGGACAATACGGGCTCTGGTTCACGGTCGGTTTCGCCATCGTCGCCACGATCTCGGGTGTAATCGCCAGTGTCTTCGCGGTTTCTCGGATGCTGGACATGCTTACCTCCATGCAACTCGTGCCGCACCGTCACTTCAAGTTACCCGGCGGGCTGCAAATGCACACGCTGATCTACACGGTCACCATCGCCATTGTGCTGACCATTTTCTTCGACCTCAGCCGCATCGCTTCGCTTGGCGCGATTTTCTACATCATTATGGACATCGGTATTCACTGGGGCGTGTTCAAGCATCTACGCGAAGAGGTCGGTGCCATAGCCTCCATTCTGATCACCGCTATCGTGCTCGACGTGGTGGTCCTCAGCGCCTTCATATGGGTTAAGATACAGTCCGACATGTTCGTCATCTGGGCATCGCTTATCGGCTTGATTCTGGTTTTCGCAGGCGAAAAGCTTTTCCTCAAGGTGCACGAAGCCGACGAGGACGACCCCCATTATAACGATCCTAAAAAGGTATCGTCATGATCTAGTGAGGCGACCGCTTTGTAATCCCGCCCTAACTTCTCCGCAAATCTCCTTAATCAACTCGTCATTCGACCATGACAGGGGCTGTGAAAGCTTGCAAGCCGACTTCTGGCTGCTATTCTATCCCGTACTCCTTGAGCTTATTGAGCAGTGTTTGTCGGGCAATACCTAATTTTTTGGCAGTCAGGCTCTTGTTATTGCCTGTCTTGTCAAGTGTCACCTTAATGACTTCCCGCTCCATGTCGCGCAGGGTAAAATCGCCGTTAGATGATTGCTCCACCTGTTTGGCCTGAAAGCCCTTGGGAAAGAATTGCGGCGGCAGTTCATGCGGTGTTATTTGCTCTCCCAGGCAGAGGATCGTGGCCCGTTCGATGGTATTTTCCAGTTCGCGGATGTTGCCGGGCCAGTCATATTGCATCAGAAGATTAAGGGCCTCCGGGTGGAATCCCTTGATATCCTTTCTGTTCTTTTCCGCATAACGCTTCAGGAAAAACTGAGCCAGTTCGGGAATATCAATGCTCCTCTCGCGCAGGGCCGGCAGATGCAGAGGGATGATGGAGAGCCTGAAAAAGAGATCCTGACGGAATGTTCCCTCGGCGATCATGGCCCGCAGATCCTTATGGGTGGCCGCGAGCAACCGTATATCGGCCTTGATGGTCTTGGTTCCACCTACCCGTTCGAATTCGCCCTCCTGCAGGATGCGCAGGATCTTGGCCTGGGTGGCCAGGCTCATATCGCCTATCTCATCAAGGAAGAGCGTGCCCCCATGGGCCAGTTCGAAACGTCCCTTGCGCTGGCTCGAGGCTCCTGTAAAGGAACCGGCCTCATGGCCGAAGAGTTCACTTTCCAAAAGATTTTCGTTGAGAGCGGCGCAGTTGAGCTTGACGAAAGGAGCGTTGCTGCGCCCGCTATTGTGGTGCAGGGCATCGGCGATCAACTCCTTGCCCGTTCCCGATGCACCGGTGATCAGGACCGTCGAGTCGGTGGGGGCGACCAGTTTGAGAGTGGCGAACAGTTCCTGCATGGCCGGGCTCTTGCCGATGATATTGCCGAATTGATACTGTTCGCCCAACCTCTCTTTCAGCGATTTATTTTCCTGATCGAGCGCCCGGAAGTTGAGGGCGCGGGCGAGTGTCAGTTTCAGCTCCTCCACATCCACTGGTTTGGTGATGTAGTCGAATGCCCCTTTTTTCATGGCTTCCACGGCGCTTTCCACTGAAGAGAAGGCGGTGATGACCACCACCGGGGTGGATATGCCTGCCTGGAGGAGGGAGTCCAGGGTGGCGAGACCATCCATCCGCTTCATCTTGAGATCGAGCAGGATGATATCCACCTCCTTTTTTGTCAGCATAGCCAGAACTTGATCGCCATCGTCTGCTTCAATTATTTCGTAGCCGGCACTCTGCAGGTTAGCCTTGAGCATGGTGCGATGACTATAATCGTCATCGACGATCAAGATGGTTTCCTTCTCTTTTGGCATTTAAATTCTCCGTATTATGGTCGGTTTCGCATAAAAGCTATCAAAACCGACAGTTCGGCGCTGTACGTCATTGTTTCATCGTATTGCCCATACAGCATTTTTGACTTTTACGAGCCTGTCTTTACTCGGGCAGACGGATGGTGATCGAGGTACCCTCCTGCAGTTGGGTCGCCACTTCAAACACACCGCCGTGCTGCTCTATTATCTGATGGCTGACCGCCAGTCCCAGGCCGGTACCCGATCGCGTTGTGGTGTAAAATGGATCGAACATCCTCTCCCTGACCTCCTGGCTCATGCCGCAGCCGTTGTCGCTGATTGTTATCTTGACGTAGTGGTTATCCCTGCGGCATGACAGGGAGATAGTTCCGCCCGCAGGGGTAGCATTAATACTGTTTTTAAGCAGGTTCATCAGAACCTGGAGCATCAGGTCTGGATCGGCATTGATGCTGATCCCCGAGTCTTTTCGCCACTGGAGTTCAACGTTCTTGCTGGAAATATCGGCCTCCATCATGGACACGGCTTTTTCGAAAAGGATATCCATGGTGATCTCCTGCCGCTGTGGCTCGCGCGGCCTTGAGAACTGCAGCAATCCCGATACCGTATGGTTGAGGCGGTCGATTTCGCTGATCATCAGCTCCGAATAATTTTTGCCATCCGGCAGAAAGTCAAGCTGGTTGCCGAAAAATTGGGCAAACCCGCGCAGGGTGCCAAGGGGATTGCGGATTTCATGAGCGATACCAGCGGCCATCTTACCCAAAGCCGCCAAGCGTCGTGAACGTTCGAGCTGTATCTCCATATCCTTGATCAGGCTAAGGTCCTGAATGATCAAAACCTTGCCGATCACTTCGTTGTGGGTGTTGAGCAGAGGGGAACAGCTGATTCGCAGCGGCGTGTCCTTACCGTGAGGGCCGATGCATTCCGTTTCATAGCCGATGAGGCTTTCACATGCATCCTTGATGGAAATGGAACAATTCGGCAGGGCATTGTCAACCCCCTTGCCCTGCATGGCGGACAGCGGATATCCGAAAAATTCTTCGGTGTTTCTGTTGCAGGAAACAATGTGGTCTGCGGCATCGAGGGTGAGAATTCCCACCGGAATGGATTCGATGATATTCTGGGTGTAGATGCGCATGTCGGCCAGATTGGAACTGGTCAGCCGCATCTTTTGGTAAAGAAAAAGAAAGTAGAGGCCAGCTGCCCCCACCAGAAAGAGGATCGCGCCCATGAATACGGCGTGGTGTACATCCTGTCGCCTCGCCTTGTCGAATTGCCGGGTAAGGAGGCCGATGGACAGAATGGCGCCGTCATCACCGTAAAGTTGATCGATGCTGTGCATGCCCATATGTGCGGGCTGCGAACTAGGCTCGAAAATTTTGGCCAGGTTGAATACGCCAGTTTCCCGGTCGAGTCTGGTTACCAGCCCATCGGATAACTGCAGCTTCTTGAGATCCTTCGCGACGAAAGGTGTATCCGTCTGCAGTCCCACTCGCTCCACAACCGTGCCCTCCCCATCGATCATGCTTATATAAAGTATATCGCTATCCTTGACGAATTCCTGAAACAGTGTGCGTAAGGGAGCGCCTCCTCCCATGGGGTGCATCATCGTCGTCCTGCTTCCGGCCTCGACTGCCTGAAGTATGGTCCGCCCTTTATCGAGCAGAAACTGTTCCATGAGCATTTCCGCCCTGTTGATATTCTGCAGAGTGGAAAAAACGAGAATAACAACGAGGATAACGGTTGCTGAAAGCAGACCGATGGCAGCCCTGGAAAAATGAAAGGGACGGGGCGTGCCGGGAATTGGGTGCGCTGTCTGGGATGATGAAATCGCCATAGGATTAATCTGCAATGTGCTGAGTATGGATCGGACGGAGACGTTGACGGTGTTGTTATCCATTGATCGCCCGACTCTTTCTTAAGTGCCTTACTCCAGAAAATCTTTCACTCAGTTAAGTCCCCCTCACAGTATGGGGATTAAAAAGAGCCCCCGTCAAAGCATGGGGATTAAACAGAATACCCCCTTGTGCGGTGTTAGTACCTTAGAAATTCATTTCTTGTTTTTTTAGAATGAATTTCGTGAAGGTACTATCCCTGTACTTTGCGGGGGGTTTGTCTAATTATTATTCTATTAGACAATTAGCAAAATTCGAACCAGGACCCTCCAAAATAATAGACTTGCAGGAAAAAGAGAGCTGAAAGACCAATTGTTACAATGGCACTGTACAAAAAAAGGACAGTCAGGTCTAGTGGGGTGTCCACTATTTAGGCAGCTGGTGCCTGATCACTCATCGCAGGACTTGTCATTCGCCTCTGAAATCCATGTGGCTATTGAGATGACTACTGAAAAGTTGAATTGGCATGCAAGTTGCGTAATATTGCCCAATAGCAGGAACAGTAAAGTTCCACACCGCGTGAAAAACTGCTCCTTCAGACGGCGATGCCGCCTGGACGGAAAACACCAACACAGGAGAACATTATGAAAAAGATTGGATTACTCGTTGCCCTCATGAGTCTTGTCTGGGCCGGAAATTTGATGGCTATGGAAGGCATGGACCATGGCAGCGACAGTAAGAATGGAGAATTCAACCATTCGGAAATGGCTGGCGATATCCATGTCGAATTCCAGGTAATGGATTTGGCGAGCATGAATATGACAGACCCGGAAGGCAAGACCCATCATGTCATGGCAACCTTTATGCATGATGGGAAAAAACTGGAAAGCGTAGTCGGCAAAGTGAAACTCATCTCCCCCTCCGGCAAGGAACAGCTTGCCAGCCTTAAAAGTTTCGGCAGCGGTGTGTACGCCGCCAACTTCACTATTGATGAGCCCGGCAAATGGGGCGTAATCTCCCTCTTCAAGAACGGTGAGGGACAACATACTGTTAAGTTCTGGTATCCCCATATGAATATGTAACCAGCCCTGTTGGTTGAGACTCCGGCCATTCATAAGAAATGGCCAAGGAGGAAATTCAAGTGAAGAATAAACAAAGGCGCAGTCAAACGATTATGAATACTATGAGCGTCGTATCGTTGCAAACCGTATGGGTTGTCGCCATGGCATGTTTTTTTCTTGGCGGCGCCGTACCTGCGGTGGCCGATGTTCTCAGCCTCGAAGCCGCCGTACAAGCCGCCCAGGACAATGACCCCTGGCTGGTGGAAAATCGCCACAACCAGTCGGCGCTTGAGGCCAGAAGCGTTGCTGCCGGCAGCCTGCCCGATCCCACGGTTTCGCTGGGCCTGACTAATTTACCCGTGGACACCTTCGACATCGATCAGGAGCCCATGACCCAGATCAATGTCGGGGTGTCCCAGATAATTCCTCGCGGCGACAGCTTGAAGCTTAAAAGGGAGCAGCTGCAGACTGCAAGCCGGGAGTATCCGCAGCAGCGCAGGGACCGCCGGGCCAGGACGGTGGTGACGGTTAGCCGGCTTTGGCTCGATGCCTATAAGATGCAGGAAAGTATAGCCCTGATCGAGAATGACCGGCCCCTCTTCGAGCAGTTGATCGATGTTGCGGAGGCCAGCTACTCCTCGGCCTTGGGCAGGACCAGGCAACAGGATATCGTGCGCGCCCAATTGGAGCTAACCAGTCTGGATGACCGTCTCACCAAGCTCAGCCAGATGCGTGAAACGATTTTGGAAAACCTGTCTGGATGGGTCAGCGGATATTTCCTTGATCAATACCAGATGGCAACGTCGAGCGTGTCATCTCCCACCGGGACCGATCTGCAACTGCCACGGAAACTTCCTAATATTTCAATGTTGAACAAACCACTTTCTACCACCGACCAGCAAGCTGATCCCCAGGCACTCTATGTATATTTTGCCGACCACCCGGCGGTGCTGACCGTCGAGCAAAAGATCAAGGCCAGTGAGCTTGGCATTGAACTGGCTCGGCAGAGCTATAAACCCGCGTGGAAGGTTAACGCCGGCTACGGCTATCGCGACGACCCGCCTTCCGGCGACCGTGCCGATTTTATCTCCCTGGGACTCAGTTTTGATCTACCCGTTTTTACCAAGAACCGGCAGGACAAAGAGGTGCTGGCAGCTGTATCGCAAGCGGAAGCGGTGAAAACCACTAAATGGTCACTGGTGCGCAAAATGATTGCTGGCTTTGAGAAAAACAGGGTACAGCTCAAACGGCTGCAGGAGAGGCAGGCGCTCTATCAGGTTCAGCTGCTGCCCCAGATGCACGAACAGGCCGAGGCCTCCCTTACCGCCTATACCAATGATGACGGTGACTTCGCCGAGGTGGTTCGGGCCCGCATCGCCGAACTCAATGCCCGAATCGAGGCGCTGGAGATAGATGTGGAAATACAAAAAACGATAATCGAGCTGAATTACTATTTTATGGAAAACCCCGAGAATATCATTACAGGTGCTTAAGCGGGTAATTGTACGTACTGGAGAAGGATATGAAGAAGATAGTAATTTTTGTGGCAGTGCTGATCCTCGGTGCGACGATAGGCGCCTTGATTACCCTGACGGCCCTGCCGCAGTTGCGCTCGCTGCTCAACCTTTCCGCTGAACCCCAGGCCACCGGAGACCAGTCCCAAAAGAAGGAACCGCTCTACTGGGTCGCCCCAATGGATCCCAACTACCGGCGGGACAAGCCGGGCAAATCGCCCATGGGCATGGACTTGGTTCCCGTCTATGAGGAAGATGCCGGCGGGGCCGATGCCGGTCCCGGAACAGTGAAAATATCCCCCGATGTCGTCAATAATCTAGGTGTGACGACGATTGAGGCCAGGAAATCAAAACTGCATTCCGTCATCCAGACCGTGGGATATGTCGGATATGACGAAGACCAGCTGGTCCATATCCATCCACGGGTCAATGGTTGGCTCGAGAAGCTCTATATCAAGGCCGCCGGGGATCCGGTGAAAGAGGGTCAGCCTCTCTACGACATTTATTCTCCGGAACTGGTCAACGCCCAGGAAGAGCTGTTATTGGCCATGGCTCGCAAGTCTCAGCGCCTAATCGAAGCGTCGGAAAACCGCCTGACCGCGCTGCGCGTGCCGGAAAAGGCAATCACTGAATTGAAGAGGACGGGTGAAGTCCAGCAGACCATCACCTTCTCCTCGCCTCAGAGCGGGGTTGTCGATAATCTGGAAATCCGCCAGGGATTTTATGTTAAACCAGGCTCCACCTTGATGTCCATCGGCACCCTGGAACAGGTGTGGGTCGAGGCCGAGGTGTTCGAGCGCCAGTCGGCCCTGGTTTCGGTGGGCCAGCCGGTCACCATGACGCTTGACTACCTCCCGGGCAGGGAGTGGCAGGGGGTGGTAGATTATATCTATCCTACCCTGGATGAAAAAACCCGCACCATCCGGGTCCGGCTCAAGTTCGACAATCCTGACAGACTCCTTAAGCCCAATATGTTTGCCCAGGTGGTGATCAACGCCGAAACCGGCGACGAGACCCTGGTGGTCCCCAAGGAGGCGGTCATCCGCACCGGGCGATCCAATCGGGTGGTGCTGGATCTGGGCGAGGGCCATTTTAAGTCGATCAATGTCGAGGTCGGCCGCTACGACGAAGAGTCTGCTGAAATCCTCTCGGGACTCTCTGCCGGCGATAAGGTGGTGACGTCAGCCCAATTTCTCATCGATTCGGAATCGAGCAAGACCTCGGATTTCAAGCGCATGTACCACGCCGAAGAACCGCCGCCGCCGCAAAGCGTGTGGACCGGGGCCACCATCAACACTCTGATGGCCGACCACCGCATGGTCAATGTCACGCACGAGGCTATCGGTGAATGGGACTGGCCGGAAATGACCATGGATTTCGGCGTGGCCGACGGTGTCGACCTGACTGCGCTGCAGGAGGGTATGGAACTCCATGTCGAGGTGACCAAAAAGGATGAAAACCTTTATGAGATTACCGCCGTGCACGTTCCTGGAGCGGAAGATACCAGGAGCCTCGATGACTTAAGCATCGACGACATGAGCCTCGACGATATGAAGTTGGAGTAGGAGTCTCTCAATGATTAAATCCATTATACGCTGGTCGATCACCAATCGCTTTTTTGTCCTGCTCGCCACGGCGATATTAGTAGGCATCGGCCTGTATTCTTTAAAGAACACACCGGTAGACGCCATCCCCGATCTGTCGGATGTTCAGGTCATCATCAAGACCAGCTACCCGGGGCAGGCCCCTCAGGTGGTGGAAGACCAGGTCACCTATCCCCTCACCACGGCCATGCTCTCGGTGCCTGGAGCGGAAATCGTTCGAGGATATTCCTTTTTCGGCGACTCCTTTGTCTACGTGATTTTCAATGAGGACACCGATCTTTATTGGGCCAGGAGCCGGGTGTTGGAGTACCTCAGCCAGGTAGCGCCGTCATTGCCGGAAAGTGCCCGGCCCCAGCTCGGGCCCGATGCCACCGGGGTGGGCTGGGTTTATCTCTATGCCCTGATCGACCGCAGCGGCAAGCATGACATCAGCGATCTGCGCTCTCTGCAGGACTGGTTTCTCAAATATGAACTGCAGACGGTTGCCGGAGTCTCCGAGGTGGCAGCGATCGGCGGCATGGTCAAACAGTATCAGATCAAGGTGAGTCCCGAAAGGCTTCGGGCCTTCGGCATACCCCTCTCCAAGCTCCAGATGGCCATCAAGGCCGGTAATCAGGAGATCGGTGCCTCGGTGGTGGAGATGGCTGAAGCCGAGTATATGGTGCGGGCTACGGGCTATCTGCAGAGCGCCAAAAACATAGAAAATATCCCCTTGGGCGTAAATGAGAACGGCACCCCGATACTGATCAGGGATGTTGCCGAAGTTGAGGAAGGGCCGCAGATGCGTCGCGGCGTTGCCGAGCTCAACGGCCAGGGCGAAACCGTGGGCGGCATCATCGTCATGCGTTTCGGCGAAAACGCCCTGAAGACCATCGATGGTGTCAAAGAGAAGTTGAAGGAGTTACAGGCGGGTCTACCCGAGGGCGTCGAGGTGGTGCCGGTCTATGACCGCAGCGCCCTGATCGAGCGGGCGGTCACCAATCTCTGGCATAAGCTGCTCGAGGAATTCGGTGTAGTGGCATTGGTGTGCATGGTTTTCCTCTTCCATGTCCGTTCCTCATTGGTGGCAATCATCAGCCTGCCGGTAGGTATTCTCACTGCCTTCATCATCATGCATATGCAGGGGCTCAATGCCAATATCATGTCCCTGGGCGGCATCGCCATTGCCATTGGCGCCATGATTGACGGCGCCATAGTCATGATTGAGAATATGCACAAGCATATGGAACATACGCCGCTGACCAGGGAAAACCGCTGGCAGGTCGTGTCCGATTCGGCCTGCGAAGTGGGGCCGGCGCTGTTCTTTTCTCTGCTCATCATCACCGTCAGCTTCGTGCCGGTCTTCACCCTGGAGGCTCAGGAAGGGCGAATGTTCTCGCCTCTTGCCTTCACCAAGACCTATGCTATGGCGGCTTCCGCGGCGCTGGCCATTACCCTGGTTCCTGTACTTATGGGCTATTTCATCCGCGGCAAGGTAATGCCCGAACATAAAAACCCCCTGAACCGGCTGTTGATTGCCATGTATCTGCCGACATTGAAGGGTGTTCTGCGTTTTCCCAAAAGTGTCCTGCTGGGAGCAGTGGTGGTGCTCCTCATCGGTTTGTGGCCTATCAACAAGATTGGCAGCGAATTCATTCCGGCCTTGGATGAGGGAGACCTCATGTATATGCCCACCACCTATCCGGGGATTTCCATCGGGAAGGCACGCGAGCTGCTGCAACAGACCGATAAGCTGATCGCCACCGTTCCCGAAGTGATCTCGGTGTTCGGTAAGGTTGGCCGAGCTGAAACCGCCACCGACCCAGCCCCCCTGACCATGATTGAGACCTTTATTCAACTCAAGCCGCGCGAACTGTGGCGGCCGGGCGTGACCACCGACAGCCTCAGAAAGGAATTCGACAATCTGGTCAAGCTCCCGGGTTTGACTAACGCCTGGGTCATGCCCATCAAGACCCGTATCGACATGCTTGCCACCGGCATCAAGACTCCTGTGGGCATCAAGGTGGCGGGGCCCGAGCTGTCGACCATCCAGGCCATCGGCCAGCAGCTCGAAACCGTACTTAAGGATGTACCCGGCACCGCCTCAGTCTATTCCGAGCGGGTGGCAGGGGGCCGCTATATCAAGGTGGATATACAGCGGGAAGATGCGGCACGTTACGGTCTCAATATCGCCGATGTGCAGCAGGTGGTGGCCACCGCCATCGGCGGCATGAACGTCACCCAGACCATTGAGGGATTGGAACGTTATCCCGTCAACCTCCGCTATCCCCAGGACTATCGCAGTTCGCCGGAGCAGCTCGCCCTTTTACCCATTGTCACCATGAGCGGCCAGCGCATCACCCTGGGCGATGTCGCTAATATCTTCGTTGAAGATGGTCCGCCGGCGATCAAGAGCGAAAACGCCCGGCTCAACGGCTGGACCCTTGTCGATATCGAAGGCGTTGATGTGGGCAGTTATGTGGAGAAGGCCCAGCAAGTGGTGTCGGACGCGGTCGAGCTGCCCCCGGGCTACTCACTCAGCTGGTCCGGGCAGTACGAATACATGCTGCGTGCCAAGGAAAAGCTGACTTATGTGGTGCCCCTGACCCTGGCCATTATCATTGTGCTGCTCTATATGAATTTCCGGCGCTTTGCCGATGTGGCGATCATCATGGGCACCCTGCCCTTCGCCCTGGTTGGATCGGTCTGGCTGATGTATCTGCTCGAATACAACTTTTCGGTCGCAGCGGGTGTAGGATTCATTGCCCTCGCCGGTGTCGCCACGGAATTATCGGTGATCATGCTGGTGTTTTTGGATGTTTGCTGGCAACAGAAAAAAGAGGAAAGCATAGCTGCAGGCAAAATGCTCACGAAACAGGACCTCTACGACGCCGTGATCGAAGGTGGTGCACTGCGTGTGCGTCCCAAGGCAATGACCGCAACAGCCATCATAGCCGGATTGCTGCCCATCATGTACGGCAGTGGTACCGGGACCGAAGTAATGAGCAGGATTGCAGCACCTATGGTAGGCGGTATGGTGAGTGCCGTGGTGCTTACCCTGTTGGTGGTGCCCGCGGTATACTACCTCCGGCATATGAGAGACATCAGGAAATTGTCGTCAACTGAATGACAGGATCCTCCTCAATATCAGCGCTTTCAGTGCACCCTCTCTGGATCCGCAGTGATCGATCAAGTTTTTAGGAGTTTTGGACTTTACCATACCATCCTGAACTCTACAGTGGTGGGCAACATTTCGAACTTTCCATGCATCCGACAACACAGTAATCCCGAACTCATCCGCAATCCATGCCAAAGCTACAGGAGTTGGCGGAATAAATACTTCCCTGCGGACACTGCAATAAGCCTGGTCAAAAATTACCATATTTTGTTGTGCCAAGGAAAGACTGATTGGAAATGTGGGTACTTTAGGCCAAGAGGATTTGTTTCGTATATTGTTGTGGTGTCTTACGATCAGCCTAACACTTTCCCTGAAGTGACCTGCAGACATCATCTGGAAAAATTTCTACCACGAAAAAGGGTTACTTTATTCGGTAGGCAAATTTGAAAGTAC
>JBARUR010000302.1:0-3479 GCA_049645845.1 Desulforhopalus sp.
GCCCGTTGATAGGCTTTCTTTCGGGTAATGTCGATGTTTTTGAAAAGGATGCGGCCCGAATCCGGGAGCATGTCTCCGCTCAACTGATTGACGACCGTAGTCTTTCCCGCACCATTGGGACCGATAAGGGCGTGGATATGATTTCTGGCCACACTGAAGGACAGGTCGTTGGTAGCCTGCACTGCGCCGAAGGATTTACAGAGAGCCGTGACTTCAAGAACTGTCTCAGTCATTTTTTCCGTTGCCTCCTGCCAAAAGCCCGAAAAGTCCCCGTTTAGCAAAAATTACCGCCAGGATTAAAATCGGCCCCATATAAACCATCCAATGTTCCGTGTGCATGGCAAGTCCCTCCTCAAGCAGCAAGAAGACCGCTGCACCGAGGACCGGACCAAAGAGCGTTCCTAGGCCGCCCAAAAGAACCATGACCATCAGTTCACCGGAAAGGGTCCAGTGCATCAGACCGGGGCTGACATATTCCGTTTGATTGGCAAGCAGTGCGCCGGCAAGTCCTGCGCCGCCTCCGGCGATCATGAAGGTGACCAGTTTGTAGTTGTTGGAATGGATGCCCAGGGCTTTGATCTTACGGTCGTTGTTGCCTGCCCCCCGAATAATGAGCCCAAATCGGGAGTTAACGAGTCTGCAGGTAAAGAAAAGGAAAAGACAGAGCGCTCCCAAACACAGATAGTAAAAATGGAGATCGTTACTTAAGTCAAGCCCTGGAAATGTATTTCTCGAATAAAGCGACAGTCCATCGTCGCCGCCATATTTTTCAAGCGACACAAAAAAATAATAGAGCATCTGCGCAAATGCCAGAGTGATCATAATGAAGTGCATCCCTGTGGTGCGCAGACTGAGAGCACCGATGACAAAGGCGGCAAAGGCTGCTGTGAGAATTGCCAGAGGGAGGACAAGCAGTCCGTTTTCACTTCCGTTAAGCAGGAAAGGGGAGGAGAATATAGGAGTTGCGTCGAAACTATGGAAGTGGAATATCCCGGCCACATAGGCTCCGATACCCACAAAGGCGGCATGACCGAGACTGACCATGCCGCTGTAGCCAAGAAGCAGATCAAGACTTACAGCAGCCAGGGCGTAAATCAGAATTCTGCTGCCGAGCGAGAGCAGGTAGGGATCGTCTGTAACCTGAGCCAGTAGGGGCAGGAGAAAAAGAAAGAGTGCTCCACAGCCAATCGTTATGTTTTTTCTTGATAATCCGGACATTATGCGTGGGCGGGAAAGAGGCCACGTGGTTTCCAGACAAGGATGACGGCCATGAGTATATAAATTGCCATCGAAGCAAGTGAAGCGGCGAGGCTGTCTGCGGTCGATGATTCCAGTACAAGGTTTAAGAGAGCGGGGAGAAAGGCGCGGCCCATGGTGTCAACCATGCCGACCAGCAGTGCGCCTGCCACAGCCCCGCGAATGGAGCCAATGCCGCCGATAACAATGACCACAAAGGTAAGGATAAGAATACTTTCACCCATGCCGGATTGTACAGCCAGGATAGGACCGGCCATAACCCCGGCAAGCCCTGCCAGCAAAGCGCCTAAACTAAAAACCAGAGTATAGAGCAGGTTAATATTGACTCCGAGTGCGCCGATCATGTCTCTATTTGAAGCTCCTGCCCTGATCTTCATGCCTGCTCGTGTTTTGGCAAAAAGCAGCCAAAGGGCAAGTGCGACAAACAACCCTACCCCGATGACCGCCAGGCGATAGGAGGGATAGGGGAGGCCGGGCAGGATTTCGATACTGGTTGACAGCCAGCCGGGCACATCCATAAAAAGAGGCTGCCGTCCCCAGATAATCAGGGTCAGTTCATTGAAAAACATGATCAGCCCGAAGGTGGCCAATACCTGGTCGAGATGCTCTCTTTTGTAGAGATGCCGAAGGATGACTACTTCCACAATGGCCCCAACCAGGGCTGCAGCCGCAATTGCTGCAGGGATAGCCAGCAGAAACGAGCCGGTTTGGACTGCAACCGTAGCGCCGACATAGGCCCCGATCATGTAAAAAGAACCATGGGCCAGATTAATGACCTGCATGATACCAAAAACCAGGGTAAGACCGGCGGACATCAGGAAAAGAGTGATGCCGAGCTGCAGCCCGTTAAGTATCTGTTCAATAATAAGAAGCATAATAAAGGGTCATTTACAGGACCCGGAACAGGTTACATTTGAAAATAGTTCGCCGGTTCATGTCAAAAAGAGTGCACAACCCGGATCTGTAACCGGTTTCGCTACATTTTGCAGTCTTTCGCGTAAGCATCTACGTGATTGCTAAAGACTTTCTTTATTGTCTTATTGGTAAAGCCGTCTTCGGTTTGAACGACCTCGCGAATGTAAATATCCTGGACAGGATGCTGGTTCTTACCAAAGGAAAAATTTTCACGCACGGAGTCAAAATCGGCTTTTTTAAGTTCTGCCCTAAATGCCGCCAAATCATTGACACCGCCGGTGGCTTTCAGTGCCGAACCAATCAGGCGGGCTGTGTCATAGCCTTGGCTGGCATAAAGAGTAGGTGTTCTGCCGTATGCTTCTTTATAAGCTGCAACAAATTGCTTGTTTGCCGGATTTTCCAGATCATGGCTCCACTGCGAGCCGTTTTTTACCCCGAGTGCCGCCGCCCCGACTGCTCCAAGAAGTCGTTCGTCAAAGGAAAAAGCAGGTCCATATATAGGGATGGTCTCATTCAGTCCAGCCTGGGAATATTGTTTGACGAAATTAATACCCATCCCGCCCGGAAGAAAGAAGAAAACGGCTTCGGGGGCAGCAGCGCGCAATGCGGCGAGTTCAGCGGCATAATCGGACTGGCCGAGTTTAGTGTACACTTCACCGACAATATTACCTTTGTAGTATCGTTTAAAACCAGCAAGGTGATCTTTTCCTGCGGGATAATTTGGTGCAATCAGGTAGACACTTTTGTGCCCGGCTTCGGTAACATACTGACCCACCACTTCATCGAGATTGTCGTTTTGGTAGGATACACTGAAGTAATTGGGGTTACAGCCTTTTCCGGCAAGCATGGAAGGGGCGGCATTGGCGCTGAGATAGACTACATCATCTCTTACAACCTTGGGTACCACGGCCATAGCCACATTGGAAAAGACAATGCCGGTCATGATTTTTATATCGTCTTTTTTGATATATCGATCGGCAATCTGTTTGCCTTTTCCGGGTTTCCCGCCATCATCTTCAACCAGGAGTTCTACCGGAACGCCGCCTAATTTACCATCTTCCTGATCAATGGCCAGTTTAAAACCGTCACGAATCTCTTCTCCAAGATAACCTGCCTTTGTGGATAAGGTTGTAATCATGCCTATCTTAACCGGCTCTGTAGCGTAGCAGAATGTCGACAGCATTAGGCCCACACCGCAAACTCCCATCATAAGTTTCTTCATATCTGCTTCTCCCCTTATTAATAATTGAATAATCGAGAAAATAAAAAATATTCTATTTCAACAATGTATGAGGCAAGAAGACTAC
>JBARUR010000303.1:0-15870 GCA_049645845.1 Desulforhopalus sp.
TCCTGTAAGCGAATGATTCCGGATGGAGAGTAATCTCTTGTGTCACACCAACCAAAGAACATGACATTTTGGTTATCAAGGCAGAGAAGAGATCTGAGATGTTATCTTGATTATTGGGAAGTTCTAAGTGTAAGACATTTCTTGCATACTCTACCAGAGCATGTTGAAATCCGCTTCATGTTCCAAGATAGGGGATGTTGTTTTCTCTTGCAACTTGAATAGCATTGATAACTCCAAGAGAACTCTCTGGATCTCCTGGAGCACCCCATATGCCATCAAATTCCTGTAATTGGATAAGCGCACTATCACTCTCAAGAAATTGAGTGGGAAGCCATTGAACAAGTGTATCTCGCGAGAGATACTTACTCGTATTTTGAATGGCTTCAGATGTAGCAACATGAGATGGTCGATTTTGATCATAATCACCGATGATTCCAATTTTCATATGGTTTTATCTCCCTGTTTAAAATAGTTGCAGTCACACCTTATTTACTGGATAAGATAATCCCTGGCAACCACGTCTCTGCAGTGAAATATTCAATTTGACCTTCTTTCTGATAGTGTCGGGTTCCGATTGCAGACAAAACCTGGTCACATGGCAGCTGAAAAGATGCTCCACTTCCGTATTGCTTTAATGAACAATTATACTTTCTTGTTTGGCGTTCGTCTGTTTTACAGTTCTGGTGTCAGAAAGACTTCCTGCAGCAGCTCCGGATCTTGACTTCTGATACCATTTTGTTCGGCCCAGGCCGACGAACTCATGATTGTTTGAACCATTTCATCTATGGCCCTGGGTGACATCGCGCGGATCTACTGCCGATGCTACTGGGGCATGGTTAATCACTTGATCCCCACTAGTCTATAGCGGTTGACCCGTTCATTGCCTCTTTGCCAACCAATTTGAAATAAGTTTAATGTTGCGTGTGGCAGCATCACCTGCCAGACTTTCACACAAGTGTGACAATTGAAACAATGGCAATTACATCTACCGCTGATGAAAAGACATAACCAGCCTCCTGCCGTGCAGATCCAGCATCCAAGCGATAGCCTGTGCGTATCGAATTTGGTGCAGAGGAAACCCCTGACTACTGTTTCTTGCAATTCTACCAGATATTCCGACCGCGTCCCGGTCTGCTACCTGCAGTGCGAGGCTATCTGGGAAATTAAGGCTCTGGTATCACTCTCCAAATTCCCTCTGATTGTCGGCAAGTATGTTTTCACGTTGTCTTGCTGATAATGTCATGGGTTCTCTCTTAGGATAAATTCTGCCTTTCTAACAAGAACGTTCGGTTTTATCCTAAGGGAGATTAGGATTTGGCTAAAGTCAGAGTTATTGTAACCGAATAAAAATAACGAGGTTGGCATAACCATAAATTGCATTGAAACATATTTTTGATATCATGATCGAATAGCCGGAACAACTGCAGCGGTTATTTTTGACACCAATCTAAAAATAACCATAATCATAAACAGCACCCAAAGGGAAAAAACATGAACAGGAAAGAGCTTGTCGATTGTATCTCAGACTCCGCAGGAATTTCAAAAATTCAAGCAGATAAAGCCTTGCAAGGCACTTTGGAGGGCATTACAAAATCTCTCAAAGAAAAAGAAAGTGTTACTCTGGTTGGTTTTGGTGCTTTCTCTACTGTTGACAGAGAAGCCAGAAAAGGAAGAAACCCTCAAACTGGCAAACCAATTGATATTCCTGCCAAGACTGTTGTTAAGTTCAAAGTTGGTAAGTCGTTAGGAGATCAAGTTAACAACGGTTGAATAGGCATTGCGAGAAGTGGGAGGCAAAACCAGGGGATGCAATATTTATTTTTTAAAAACCGATTAAAATAATACTTGTTTCCGAGCGCCTCCCCCGGTTTTGTTTTCTCTCCATCCAGGTTTAATCAACGAGAATGAAAAGTCAGGTGGCGGTTCTGTGGTGGAGCACAGGAAAAAATGAGATTCCATAGATGATTTTGGTGGGATCGTTCTGTCAGTTGATAAGAATTTGAAGTATATTATGGATGATCCTATGGAATGCCTGTGGCCATATTGAGGCTTGAACAAAGAATTATTAATGGCAATACTTATGTGGGTTATTGATATTCGACACTGGCTCAATGATGAACAAACAGGGCCAGGTGCACCCCAGTTAAGATTAAAGGTCGCGAAACTGGCTGAGATTATCACCTATGCCACTGCACGAGACAGTGAACTTGAGAGCGGAGATCCGCCAAAATGCTGGCGACGCCCAAACCGCAAACCATGCATTGGCAGGTTGAATGTCTATTTTACTGAGGATGACCGAATTTGCTGGATTTGCCCGACATGCGGCGATGATGGCATTATTGACGGCTGGCATGGTCTTATCTGGGATGTCAGCGTCTACGGTGATGACGGTCGTATTGTCCATTGAAACTAACGGTTTTCCCGATTTTCAGATCCCGGAAACCCCTGCTTGAAAATCCACAATAGCAGGTAAGCCGTTGTCAAAAAATAACATGCCCGGAGTAATGCTCGGAACGGCATAAGGATCCGTAACGAAATGGATGAAAATGGCTAGGTTATTTCGTAACGGCTCCTAAATATAAATTCGGTGCGGCATGGGTCAGGATGAGAGTCAGTATGAGAGACTGGTAACCATCAAAAATCCAGTCCCCCATTCCACAGTCACTTTGTCGAGAGGTCATCTTTCTTTCTGTTTGTAATTTGCCGCATCTCCTGTAGCTCCTGAGGCACAAAATACTTGAACCTGACCTGCTTGCTCAACTGGCCAGTGAACTCAGAGAAGGCCATGGTTATCTTCCTCGCCTCATCCATGAGCGCAGCTCCTGTTTCGTGGGAAATCCCCCCTGGTTCTCCCAACTGCCCCTTGAAATGAGCATAAGCCTGGTCAAATTGCTGCAGAACATTGAACATGATGCCACCCATTGGTGAGTTGATTTTCATGACTCTTGAGCCACGCTCCTTGATCATGGAGATTTTTTTCTCCAAAATCTCTTCCTTGGTTAATCTCTTTTTTTCATTCGGTGTTTCCTTCATTTCTTTCTCCAATTTCCTCTCCCTATAGTTTGATAGATTTGATTGATAGATTTCTAAGATTTACCAGTAATCCTGGCATGGTTGCGTTTGATTTTACTTCTCCGCCACATATCCATTAAAAAGACAGATCCGTAAGGAAAAATGGCGGCTACCAGAACAAATAGAGAACATCGAGTGGCTATAGGCATGATATTGGGAAGCATGGTCATATAGCCATAATAGATTGCCTCGGCATTTTTATTGGAATATTGAGCAAGTTGCCAGACCCTTTCCGGGGTGCTCAAGCCGGTAAGTAAGGTGTAGAAAACATAAATGATGAAACTTTTCACCACCAGCACGAGCATCCTGCCGGTGAAAAATGCATTGATGGCCTTGCGGGTAACTACCCCAACAAAGTATTGACTGATATAGGCGCAAAGGAAGGTGTTGGCGATGACCGGCAGAAAAGGGAAAGAGCCGAACATGGTTTTCAAGAACAAACTTGGTGATTTCAAGACAAAGGGTACCAGATAAAATTCAACCGCCGGCAGAAGCAAGAGCAAAAAGAGTCCTTCTGTCAGACCACTTTTAGCCCCGACCCCGAAAAATCCCAAAGCATTTTCCAATGTCAAATACTCTGCGGGTAAGGCTTTACCCAATTTTTCAGCCATGCAATAATGCTGAATATCCGAGATTACATTAATGATACTCCTTGGCTTTACATATTGACGAGTGTCTGTATTGATAAATGCGGCATTCGGGCTATATGAGCCGCCTCTACCACCACTGCTGCTGCCGCTATTACTGCTGCCGGAACTAACGCCCTTATAGCCACTAAATCCACTACTGTTTATGCTGTTGCTCATGCCTGTTTATCTCCGTGAACTGATTCAACAGAAACCAGGTCCAGGAGGATACCGGATTTAGCATCTTCCATAACGGCAATAGAATCAAAAGCCTCGGCATGACAAGGCGTGTAATAGCCGTTCATGGTTGTGCCTGATTTCATGGTTACGGTGTAATATGCCCCAAAATAATTGTCTTTCAAAAGGCCACTGGCAATGACATTCTCCTGTCGAAGTTGATGGACGATGGACAACAATACCTCCCGCATTTCTTTATCTTCCATAGAGACTACTTCCAGCACTCCCGCTTTTTCCGCCTGTTTCTTGGCAATCAGCTCCAGTATCTTTGGCATGAAATAGACAAAACCATTCGGCATGGAAAATGCCTGGAACCTTCGCCCCTCTAATTTATTGATATAGGGCCGCATGTCTTTCAGTAAGTCATGGGTGTTAAGCCAGGACAGGTTGATGAGCTTTGGGGCTGCCATCTTCTTTTTTGTCTCTGGTTTTTCATCAAATATACCGTCTTGCGCCTTTGCTTCGTTGTGCCATTTTGGAGGTTTCTCTAATGGTTGGAGTCGCTCCTCTGCCTGCTCTAACTCTTGTTGTCGTGCAAGTTGATCTGCCCGTTTCAAAGTCTTACCTAGCAGCTCTTGAGGCTGTTTGTGGTGGAATTTTACGGCCTGTAAGATCTGCTCTTTTTGGTGAAGTTCATTGAACGACTGAAGACCAACCAGAATCCGGCCGGCGGCTAAGGGATGTTCGCCCAGGCTGTACAAATGCCCCCGGATGGATGGCAGTTTCCCCAGATCATGGGACAAGGCAGCAATGACGGTGTCCGGCATAAGATAGCCGGTATCAGATTCCTGCAGCAGCCGGACAACCTGTTCAGCCACATTCAGGGAATGGTCGATCAGGTTTGTTTGACCAAGCAGGGTGTAGGTATTGGAATCCCAGGTGGCTTCGACATCACGGCTGACATTGACGACAGATGGACACCCACCTTCCGTGTCCAGCAACAACAAAAGATCACGGCAAACTGCCTGTTGCTGGGCAGCATGGCGTAATGGTTGAATATGTTTGTGGTAGAATTCCTGTATCCGGGAATTCTGAAATTCGATGAAGACCTCTTCGATAGCTTCCAATACAGGTTCATCTCGCCAGAGTGGAGCCAGATCAGCTATATTGACCTCTCCGTTTTTAATCCACAACTGAGATAATTTTTGTATCAGTACTTCCTCTTTGGCTGCAGCAGGTTTTTTCTCTGCCCTTACGAGAAGCAGCCATATTGTTCCAACAAAGAACACAATTCCCAGGCCAAGGATGGTATTGATCTGGACAGCAGTCATCCATCCACCCTCACTTCTTCGCCTGACAGGTTTTCTTGATAATCGTCCTGATAATCATCCCACTGTGGCCTGATTTCGGGAAAGATCACCTTGAGATTAGCCGCGGGAACATCCGCTGTGATTCCCCGATAAATTCCTGAATAGGTAGTCATGAAGAACTGACGGGGGGCCAGGTTCAACACTTCGGTGTGCTTAACCCGTACATCCTCGGTCTCTCTGATAGCCAGCCCACCACCCACAGAGATAACTGGACTAAAGACCCGTTTTTCTCCAAGATGGTCTGAGGTATAGGAGGCGGTCTTGGCATCCGGTACCCGCATAAACAATTTGGTATTGCAGTTATCCAGGATTGTATTGGCTCGATCCTGGCCAATCTCGGCATAGAGTTGGCTCACGGACTGGCAATAGCCGTGGATATAGACACCTGCACCGCCAGCCTTGGCAAAGAGCTCCTCAATCCCGTCATAGAGAACAGATTGGGCCTCGTCGATATGCAGAGCCAGAGACGGAAATATTTTTTTATCACTAGAGTACCTGCGACCGACAAAAGCCTGAATATTAGAAACAATGACCTTCCCAGCGGTATAAGCCGCCCGTTTGGTGAGCAAAGAGCCCAGTTGGACGATCAAGATAACGCCTTTGTCTTGCTCCAGGCGGCTGATGAAACGGTTTTCGTTGGCCTGGCCAAGAATCTGTCCTACATTGCCACTGGTTAATTCCGTCAGTGCCACACGCAGCGAAGAGGCCACCTTGGAATGGTAGTCGGCTGTCGAAGCGATGATCCTTCGTAAATTCATAGCAAGCTGCCTGGCCTGTGGGCTGTCGATACCTTCGATTTTCTCTTTGAGCTTCTCCAGATCAGCATGACTGATATTGTTTTTGACATCGTTGAGATTAAAATCCGGTTTTCTCTTATTGGCTTCAGCCAGCAAGATAAGGGCCTGTATCACCACCAGGCTGATTTCGTAGGCAACTGAGAAGAAATAAGGCTCCCTGCCTACCGCAACACCGGCGGTAATATGGGCCACTATTTCTTCGACCATGTAGTAATGAGAGAGTGGATTAAAAACTGCACTGTATTGGGGAAAGACAGGGGTAAGCAGTATTAAATCCTCCTGCCTACCGGTATTGTAAGCCACCTGTACTATTTTGGAGAAAAGTTCGTTGTCACCCTTGGGGTCGATGACTACCACTGAATACCCCTTGCGAATGTCCTGCTCGATGATTCCTTCCATTGTGCGGGTCTTTCCCACCCTGGTTGTCCCGAAGCACCAGAAATGCCCTTTGCGGTCATTATCAGGGAAGCCAAGCGGTATTATCTTGTCTGGATGGTCCAGATGAAAGCCATCGCCTATCTGGGTATATGGCTCTTTGGGTTGTTTTTTTCTCCAGATCAATATTTTTTACCTATTGCGATCTTTTCTACCGTAACCTGAATATGCTCATGCAATTCCCTGGAAGCAGTCAAGATTACCTGTTTTGGTAAACACCCGCTGGCTTCAACAAAACTCTTATGGCCGACATACCGTTTGGCGCAATACAGAGTTATCTCTGTGGCAGTGCCAAGCTGCTCTCTAAGCAAAGCCGTCACCAGATTCTTTGAAACACGATCAACCACCACCTTGACCCGTGTGATCCCGCGCAATTTTACAGAGTCAACCCGACGCAGATGGAATGCTCGTCTTTGGCCAGCGGCCAACGTATTCCGTTCATGCACGCCAACACGATTCAATGGACACTCGGCTATGATTGCCAGGCCTTTTTCAATTTCAATCTCCACCAGAAAACCGTTATTGTTTTTACGGATAATATCCCCCCATCGCAGCTCATGTTCCAATCGTTTATAACGAGTCACTTCATGCAGGCAGGCAATCTTGGTAAAATTCCGGTCAAGTGCCCTCTGGATAGTGTTCCAGCCCCGCACGGAGACAAAATCAAGCTGATTTTGCAAAGGAATACCTGACTGCTTGGCATAGTGCAGTGCTTGCAGGTAGTCGTCAGCAAACAGGACAACCGTACCTGTCCCATACCAGCGAGACAGCATAGTCGAAAAGGTCTTCTCGATCTCGGCCACAACCTGACCTCGGCTGAGGCCATATTTATCGACGAAGGACTTGATGATTTCGTTATATTGGGTTTGCATATTTGCCGGCTGTTATTTTTCCCTCCTATTATCTCTTTCCGGCCATGTATGCTTTTTTGAGGAATTATTTTCATTTTTCTTCAGTTTTTGTGAAAAAAAAGTGAAATTTTCTGCAGAATTTAACGTGAAAAATTATTTTCTTGATTTCTTTCAAAAAAGGATATTTATTTGGAATATAATTCCACTTAATTTAATTAAGTAATCCCTTCCGGGAAAATAACTGAGGCTTCATGGTATATTTTTTATGATATATTTCGATGAATGACCCAGTGATTTTTGTACCTGCCATATGATTTCTGCAAGAAAAGTTTAATCACATTTGTGAACCTCTTTTTTGGATGATTTTGGATATGGCCTCCCCCTGACAAGACGACAATATTGTTTTTTTTATTCTGATTTTATCGTCCTCTTCGTCAACTTTTCCAACCCCATTTTTTTACATCGACAAGACAAATCCGTCCGGAAAAATCCCATACAGGAAAAGTTTAATCGCATTTGCGAACCTCTTTTTTGTGGATAAATCCGTTTGATTTCTTTTGTCGTTGATTCCTCATAACACATTGCACATTGCAATAAAGCAACACTCCAACCCCATCAACGGGAGAAAAACAACTCTCCCTCCGTGGGTATAGTTGTCTTCTCCCACAATCCCACAAGATTAAAGGAGAACAACCATGTCAACACTCACAGTAAAGATTAACGAAATTAACGAATTGATCAGAAGTTTTGGCCACAATGCTGTGCAGGAAATTAAAATGAAAGACAGGGACGGCAAGGTGATTGGTCAAATTCGCTATGGCTATCGACCGCAATATGTATTTGACGCAGTGAATCAAATCATAGGACCGGAAAACTGGCGTTATGAACTGATTAAGGAAGAGATTTTTGAAAATCAGGCTGTCGCAGAAGTGAATTTATTTTTGAAAACCGATGCCGACGAATGGTTTTGCAAGGGATCACACAAAGGGCAGATGAATATAGTGAAAGGCAATGTTGGCGATGCTCAGAAAGGGGCAATTACCGATGCACTTCAGAAATGTCTCTCTCTTTGCTCTATCGGACAAGATTCATATCGTGGCCTGCTTCAGACTGTTTACAATTCACGCAGCCCACAAGCTCCATCGAGACAACCTTTACCGAAAAGAACCCCGCAATCTCAACAAATTTCTCCACCAAAAGCTGAAGTGCCGCAATCAACATTACCACCAACTGCTCAGTCCCAACCAGCTCTACCTCCAGAACCTACCAATTCTGCTTCCCTGCCCAAGATTGATGGTATCACATACCAACATCATGACAGTATTATTATAGCAATGGGCAAAGTCTTTGATAAGAAGGAGTTATTAAAAGCGGTAGGATTCAAATGGAATAAAGATCAGAAAAACTGGTACAAAGATCTGACGACCCATTAACCCATTAGACTGACTCTAACATAAGCTGTTTACATCGTTTTTACCCACCCAACGAGGGAGCAACACTCTTCCCTCAAGGGAAATCCGTGTGTTCTCCCTCAAAGTTTTCATTTTTAAGGAGGAACATCATGGATATCAAAAACACACTACTCACTGGGTTACAAAAATTTGCAAACCAACACACCCTGAGCACTCTGGGTGATCGAAGCAGTTATCTAGGCGCATCTGATATTGGATACTGCCCACGAAAGGTAATTCTTGACCGATTGCATCCCGCTGAACATGACTTGGCCACATTGCTCCGTTTCCAAAGAGGACATATGGCTGAGGATATTGTCGCAAATGCAATGACCGCCGCCGGTTATGTTAATTTCGACCGACAGGTTGAGGCTATTGCCAGCGGTAATACTCCCATCAGGTGCCACATTGATTTTGTTTTCAATGCACCGAAACTCAAAGCCGTACTCGAAGTCAAATCGGTTAGTGCCATTCCTGACGGGCCTTATAGCTCCTGGGAATCCCAACTGTACATGCAGATGGGAGCGTTAAAAGAACAATTTCCTGATTACACGATCAAAGGTGCAGTTTTGGCCATTGATTTAGGAAGCGGTGATATTGGATTTTTTAACGGCTACAAGCCAGATGAGAATTTATACAAAGGATTGAAAGACAGGGCGACATCCATCTGGACGGATTATCAGTTCATGATACTAGGCCACCCCAAAAATCCACCAACCGACCCCAGCCCGCTTTGCGGATATTGTAATAATTTGACCACCTGTCCCCGATTTGCAGCCGAAGAAGTTCCTGATCTGGAAGACTGTGTGACCGAATTACGATCTTTGCAGGAACAGGGCAAGGCGTTGGACAAAAAGATTGAACCCATGAAGGCCAATTTACTTTCAATAGTAAATCAGGCCGGACATTCAATCAAAGTCAACAACACCATCCTTTCTAAAGCAGTTCGATCACGGCAACATACTGATACCGGACGCTTAGCAGCATTTTTGGCGGACATGGGTCATACGATGCAAGAATTTCAAGAATCAAGCTCGTATTCATTCCTGGATATTAAAACCGCCAAGACGACAATCCCAAAAAACCAAAAAGCGGCATAAACCAACAACCCATCAAGGAGAACAACATGAACAAAGCAATGGTAATCGGCAATCTAGGCAATGACCCCGAAATGCGTTACACCCAAAAAGGTGCTGCTGTGGCAACTTTTTCTATCGCTACTACTGAAAAGTGGAAAGATGCAGAAGGAGTACAACAGGAGCATACCGACTGGCACAGAATTGTAGCCTGGAAAGGACTGGCCGAAATTTGCGGAGATCACCTCAAGAAAGGCTCGAAAGTCTATATTGAGGGCAAGATGCAAACCAGAAAGTGGGAAGAGAACGGTATTACTCGTTACACAACTGAGATTATTGCCAAGAGCATGGAAATGCTTGGTGGTAAAAACTTTGATAAGGAAACTGCTTCGTCTTCGGCTACTCATGGAAATAATGGGGATAACCCACCATCGCCGGACGCGGAAGTTCCATTTTAATCTGATCTAGCCGATAAAACCAGTTCACCCACCAGGGGCAAAACATCCCCTGCCGGGAGTGTCTTGCCCTTTTTTTATATTTTTTTAACCAAAAGGAAACAAGACATGGCACGACTCGCATCCCAAGCAAAAGCAGGATTCTATCCTACCCCGGATAGTGTTGTTTCCCTGCTTAAAACAAAAATTTCTTTTAAAAAAGACGCAAGAGCATTAGACCCTTGCTGCGGGTACGGAAACACTCTGTCCCGACTGGCAAGCCCCGACACCATAACCTATGGCGTTGAGCTTGACCACCAGCGAGCCACGAAAGCTAAATCGCAGCTTTTCAAGGCAGTATGGGGTGATGCACTTGCCGAGGCAAGAGTATCTACTCAATCCTTCGGCTTGCTCTATCTCAACCCTCCCTACGATACCGCAATCAATTCAGACGATAATTCGGATAGAAGACTGGAACACCAGTTTTTGCGTACCTATATCCGGACATTGCAGATTGGTGGCATTCTCGTTTTTGTTATCCCCTATTATGTGCTGAAACATTGCGCCAGGACACTGGCCCGTAATTTCAAGCTACAGATAGTGGGGTTTCCTGACGAAGATTTTCACACTTTCAAGCAGTGCATTGTCTTTGGAGAGAAGAAAGTAGCGGTAACAGAAGGAACAGCCAAAACAACCCAGGAACACCTGGAAGAATTGGCTGGCATGCTACCTGCGGAGTTTCAAAGCGAAGTATGGCCACTGGTAACTATGGCCCCAATCGTTATTCCCAAGGCAGACAGACCAGTTAACTTCCGTACAGATCGCCTTGACCCATTGGAAGCAATTCCAGTGATTAACAAGGCAGGGATTCTTCAAGATGTTTTGAAAGAACTTATCCCTACCAAAAACAACAATATCCGTCCATTGACTTCGCTTGCAAACGGCCACCTGGCTCTCATGCTGGCCGGAGGATACATGAACGGAGCCATTCTGAAAGATGGTCGGCAGTTGGTTATTAAAGGTGTTATTAAAAAAATCGAGAAGATTGTCCAGGTTCATGAAAACGAAACTGGCGGCGGTTCGATCACTACCAAAGACCAATACCTCCCGACCGTCAAAGTCATTGACATGCAAACTGCTGAATTGATTACCGTGCAGTAGTGGCGCATTCAACCCTCATCAAACACTTACGGGAAAAATCATATGACAACACCATACCTAATCATAAAATGTGTTGGATTCGTCTGTTATTCCAATGCCCTGATTGTAAGAAGGTCAGACCGAGAATACCAGGGCTGTTTGTTGAGCCTTATCGGTTCGCCTTCTCATGTAAAGGCCATGTCTGCGCTCATTTTTGGCGGCGAGGCTGTTTGCAGGGTGTCTGGCAATAATGACGAGTCAGCTGACCTTCGTTTTTGTGGTTCAATCCGCACCTGCCGCACTCGCAAGATCGGTGAGGTAGTAAACAAGGTGCTGGTTGCAACAGGATTCAACGAATCTTCTATTCATGCAACTGTCTTTGGCCCTGATCTGCCTACCGTGCAGGAACGAGCCTTCCGCCGTGTTGATAAAGCAACCACCATTCCACTCAAACCACAATGGCAAGAGTGGCTCTGGGAGAAAATGATATCCCCTGAAAAACTTTATAGCTTCGGCGACGAGGATTTTCAGGAAGCGTATCTTGTAAATATCCCAAGCGATGAGACCTTAGAGTCGTATGTGCTGGAAGCAATCAAGACCGGCGAGATACAGTAGCCAACCAATTGGACAACCTAACCCAAACAGGGGGAGCATATTTCCCCTCTAGGGGCCATATTCTCCTCTGCTCAGCCATTAAAAAGGAGAATTATGGAAGCTATCACCGATATTGTCGAACCAGTAATTGACGGACCAAAAACCGTCAAGCTGGCCGATTTTCTGGATGAATGGGGCGATATGCTTAAGAATCAAGTCATTCAAAACATGAACCCTGTCTATTCGCTGAAAGCGGAAGATGATTGGGATTCACAGGCCAGAGAAAAGTTACAGCAATTACTGCGGAAACCGTTTGAGTCTCAAACCAGAAAAGGCATCTTGCCAGTAGCCAGATCTTTTTTCAAAGAAGATCACAAGGCAGCTTTCATGGTCGGTGAGATGGGAACGGGTAAAACCTTTATGGGTTTAGCCGTTGCACATCTAATTCCTAAAAAACACAAACGCATCCTTATTCAATGTCCCGGCCACCTGGTCAAGAAATGGATACGGGAAGCACAAGATACCATCCCCGGATGCAACTGCATCAACCTCAACGGGAAAAGCCTCGATCTGCTCATCGCCAATAAGCTCACGTCAGCAAAACCTGTTGGCATGGAGATTTGGGTAATGGGCAAAGAACGGGCTAAATTGCATTTCCAGCGTGTTCCCCAGCGGATTACGGTTTTTGGAAGGCAATGTTGTCCTGAATGCGGTGGGCAAATAACAACCGATGACGATAACAACAAGTGCATATCATGCGAACATTGCAAGGCCCCGATGTGGATGGCAGATGGAATGAAAGTCCGCCGCTACGCCAAGGCCGAGTTTATGAAGCGGTTTTTTCACACCAGGAACTTTTTCGATCTTCTTATACTGGACGAAGTGCATGAACTCAAGGGTGGCGGTACAGCCCAGGGTCAAGCAATGTCCTGTCTTATCGCTCGCTCAAAAAAGGTACTTGCTCTTACCGGTACTTTGATGGGCGGCTACAGCTCAAATCTTTTTTATCTGCTCTGGCGAATGTTCCCTCGTCAGATGAAGGCAGGTGGCTTTGAGTTTGGCAGGTCAATGCATTTTGCAGAACGCTACGGCGTTGTGCAACGCACCTATGACAGCAAGGATATCAATGCAAGTCTCAATGTTGCGAGTATCGGCCGAAAGCTCGGAAAGTCACGGGTCAAGGAAGCTCCAGGAATATCACCCCTGTTACTGCCTGATCTGCTGCTTGAGCATTCGACCTTTGTACGTCTGGCCGATGTTAATGACGCATTGCCGGAATACGAAGAAATAATCGTTCCAGTAGCATTGGAACCCGACCAACAACAACCGGAATATGACCAACTCTCCCATGATCTCATAAATGCCAACAGCGAAGCATTAGCTCGTGGTGATATGCGGCTTATGGGCAAAATGATTCAATCCTTGCTGGCGTATCCTGATGGATGCCGAAATGGGGAGGAAATCACCTTGGAGATTGCAGGGAGTGAGACAATAGTTGCCTCTGCACCTGGCTTGGAAATTGACCTGTTGCCCAAAGAAGAAAAGTTGCTGGAGATTATAGCGGCCGAAAAGAAACAAGGGAGAAAGGTAGCGATCTTCCTCGAACATACCGGCACACGGGACTTGCTTCCTGTATTAGAGGAAAAACTTCAGAAAAATGACATGAAGCCTCTGGTACTCCGCAGTCAAACCGTAAAACCGGAGAATCGAGAGGATTGGCTCAAAAAGCAGGTTCAGACGGGATTGTACGATTGTCTTATTTGCAATCCCAATTTAGTAAAAACTGGACTCGATCTCCTGGAGTTTCCCACAATCATCTTTTTTCAATGCGGTTATTCAGTCTTCACTCTCAGACAAGCCAGCCGAAGGTCATGGCGTATCGGGCAAGATCAGCCGGTGCGAGTATTTTTCATGGCCTATTCAAAAACCATGCAGGAAAAAGCTTTGTCGCTCATGGCCCAGAAGATGGAAACATCGCTCGCAGTAGAGGGCGAGTTATCAGATAAAGGGCTGGCCGCATTATCTGAATCGGAAAACAGCATGATGTATGAATTGGCAAAGGCTTTGACCGGCAAGGTTGCGGTCAAGGATATGAGCGAAGCATGGACCAGATACCGGCAGCGTGAGTTGCTCAGTAATCTATCTATGGACGATGACCAGGATGTCACCATTACGACCACAACCACCATGAGTACTGCCTCCGGCAGTAAAGCCACGATCAGGCAAGAGTATGTTGCTCGCGGGACTGTGTATGTCAAGAAGGCCGGAGCCATCGCTTATGTCGACAACAACCGCTTCGATCTCAAGGACGGATTTGTTTTCTGGTCTGGCAGAAAGATAGGCTGGTACGACCGACAAGGTTGCGGTGCAATCAACGAAAAGCCGATTCGTATTTATAAGCCTGACCAGTGCAAGCATTTTGTCCTGGCTGAAATACGAAAAGCGGCATAACCCACTAACCCAATTCATTTACCCAACCCATCAAGGGGCAAGACAACCCCCCTTTTTGTTTTTGGGGAAGTTTTGTTCCTTTTCATTACGGAGGAAAACTTATGGATAATTCAGAAATCGAAATGATGGCCGAACCATTTGAAGTCGATATTACGGCAAAGCCGATCAGGATTGAATTGACTACACGGTTACGCGAACATGCGGACGCTGCTGATAATTGCACCTGGCCTTTTGGGGAAATGCTCAGACAGGCAGCAAGCGAGATCGAAAGGTTACAGAGGATAGTAGAAGGTAATGACCCCGTAGCTCTGTTACGAGAGATATGGAAACCTCATCAGCCAGTCTATCTCTTTGAGGCCATCGCTGACCATACTGACACACAGGAGGCATCATAATGGAATATTATTATGATCTCGAAGTAATGGCCGATTTATTAGCTGATTTAATGGATTATTTAATGGCTGATTATTTCGAGACCGACCACCAAAAAGATCGTCAAGATCAAGATTAGCCAAACATAAACCAATCAACCCACCAGGGACAAAACCTCCCTGACGGGGAAGTCTTGTCCCTTTTTTTTATTCACTCCAAGGAGACAAGACCATGATTGTCAATTTAGTGAGAAATATGCGGACTACTGCAAGAAGAACCGACAAAAACAACCTCGGCCATTGCATCCTGCTTTTTCTGGCTGCTAATGAAATAGAACGCTTGCAAAAGAAGCTTTTTGTTGCGGAAACTCGCAGCAATCAAACCATCAGAAGCAAAATAACTCCTCTGTCTTTGGTAAAGCATTATCCCTCTTTAATTCAAAGGAGGAGATAGGCTATGAAGTTATTTATCCTAGACGAGCAAGGACAGTACATCACTGCGACAACCCCCGAAATTATTAAAGAGGGCCGTAGCCGTACTCGCTCCACACTGAAAAGAGGAACTGAATTTGTCGGAAGTTCACAAGCTGCAAAGGAAGCAATAGCCTCAAAAATCTTTTCACACCAACATGAGGTCTTTGGTTGTCTGTTTCTGGACACCAAGAACTGCATCCTGGCGTGGAAGGAAATGTTCCAAGGGACTATTGATTCGACAACAGTTTACCCTCGTGAAGTGGTTAAGGAAGCCCTGCGCCTCAATGCTACAAAGGTTATCCTCGCTCACAACCACCCTTCAGGTAAAACTGACCCATCCCAACAAGACATTGAATTGACCAAAAAACTGAAAGAAATTTTGCAGATTATAGATGTTATAGTGCTGGACCATATAATCGTCGGGGATGATATAACGTCCTTAGCGGATATGGGTATTCAGTTTTAGTGCCTTACAGATTATTTTTTTGTTCATAAAACAAAAAATAATCTGCGAAAGGCACTTATCCCGGCTTGTTTTCCTTTTACCGGGG
>JBARUR010000304.1:0-2525 GCA_049645845.1 Desulforhopalus sp.
ACCGGCATGATGGGTATGATGTGGGGCGGACAGCAGGTCCAGACATTAATAGAGGAAACCGCGCAGCTTTCGGATGTCTTCTATATTACCGTAGCAAATCGTCAGGGCCTGGTTATGGCAAGCAGTAACCGGGGTTTGATCGGTACGCAAATGAGCGGCAATTTTGATGAAAAAGGACTTGACCAACCCGAGGCGACCAACTGGCGGTACAAGCGCATCGATGATCAGAGTAACGCGTTTGAGGTGTACCGGTCTTTTCGACCGATCACCCACCGGGAAACGTGGATGGGCGGCCGCATGCATCGAATGATGCAAGGGCGCAATATGATGATGGGAGCTGATAACGACTGGTGGCCTCATTCCGCAGGCGGCGATAGCGATCAAATCATACTTGTTGGCTTGAATCCTCAGCCTTTTGAAGAAGGGCGTAAGGAGGATATCCGCAACACTGCCATAATATCAGGCGTCCTGATTCTCCTAGGACTGGCTGGTTTTATTTCGATGTTCTGGATGCAAGGGTACCGCTCTGCCCAAAAAACGCTTCAGGACGAAAGTGCCATTAAAGACCAGGTGGTTACCAGCCTTCCTGTGGGGTTGATTGCCACGGACAAAGAGGGGAAAATAGCATTTTACAACAGCGCTGCCGAGCGGATAACCGGACTTGACTTGGCTCAGGCGCGAGGGAAAGAAACTGACAGTATCCTACCAAGTCATTTATGTGGGTTGAGGAAATCCTTGGATTTTGGAGAGCCGATATTCGAAAAAGAAATGGAATGTGAGTTCACTGCAAATAAGATTGTCCCGGTGAGTATCAGCGCCTCGCAAATTATCAATGAAGAAAATCAGTTTGTCGGCCAGGTTCTGATTATTCGGGATCTAGGCGAGGTTCGACGCCTTCAGGCGGAAATCCGCCGCAAGGAAAAGCTGGCAGCAATAGGCGGTCTTGCCGCCGGTGTGGCCCACGAAATTCGAAATCCGTTGAGCTCCGTCAAAGGAATCGCCTCCTACTACAAGAGCAAATTCGAGGACGGCAGTAAGGACAAGGAGATGGCCGGTGTTATGATTGAAGAAGTTGATCGGCTCAACCGGGTCATCAGCGAGCTGCTGGAATTTGCCGGGCCGACGAAATTAAACAGGAAGCCGTCCAATATGAATGAGCTCCTGAAACACTCGGTGCAGCTTGTAGAACAGGAAGCTGCGGCTAAGAAAATCAGAATGCAACTCAACCTTACATCCGATCCCGTTGAAGCCTATGTCGATCCGGATCGATTGACCCAATGCTTTCTGAATCTGTTTCTGAATGGTCTGCAAGCCATGGAAAGCAGCGGAGTGTTGTCTGTTTCCAGCTCCACGGGCGAAACCGGAAAGGTTGTCATTGATGTCAGGGATGACGGTCCGGGTATATCCGCTGAAGATATGAACAAGATATTCGATCCCTATTTTACTACCAAGCCAAAAGGGACCGGTCTGGGTCTGGCCATTGTTCACAAGATTATAGAAGCCCACGAGGGCCAAATCAAAGTGCGAAGCACCATTGGTCTAGGCACCGTGTTCTCGGTTGTCCTACCTGCCCCTAGTGCCGGCAAAATAAGGATATGATATTATGACTATACAACACCCTGCTCATGTTCTGATTGTCGATGACGATCCGAATCACTTGAAAACACTACAAACTATCGTTGGAAGTTGGGGATACAAAGTGTCCACGGCCGACGATGGTGTCGAGGCCGTGGACGCCGTCAAGGATCGACCTTTCGCCTTGGTCTTGATGGATGTCCGCATGGCGCAGATGAGTGGCATCGAAGCATTGAAGCAAATCAAGCAGTACAATCCGGCCATACCGGTTCTTATCATGACTGCCTATTCTTCTGTTGATTCCGCAGTTGAAGCCCTCAAGACCGGGGCGTATGATTACCTGACCAAACCTCTGGACTACGAAGTGCTCAAAATCAGCCTGGATAGGGCTTTGGAACACTCTGGGCTAAAGGTGGAAAATGCGGCGCTGAAATCAAAGATGAGTGCGGATTACGAGTTGGAAAATATAATCGGCAAGAGTCGACCGATGAAAGCTTTGGTCGATATGATGGCCATGGTCGCTCCTTCGGAGGCAACCGTGCTGATCACCGGAGAGAGCGGCACTGGCAAAGAGCTGATCGCCAAATCCATCCATCATAATAGCCGGCGCAAGGATCGTCCCCTGGTGGTGGTCAATTGCGCGGCACTCACAGAAACATTACTGGAGTCAGAACTTTTCGGCCATGAGAAAGGTTCGTACACCGGTGCCGATAAACGCCGCGAAGGCAGATTCAAACAGGCTGACAAGGGAACCATTTTTCTGGATGAAATTGGCGAAACTTCCGCCGCAATGCAGGCCAAGTTACTGCGGGTCATTCAGGAGCGGGAAATTCAGCGAGTTGGTGGGGAAGAGACGTTAAGCGTGGATGTACGAATCCTGGCTGCTACCAATCGAAACCTGGAGGAGGATGTCAAAAACGAAAAATTCCGTGAAGATCTTTTCTATAGAC
>JBARUR010000305.1:0-1722 GCA_049645845.1 Desulforhopalus sp.
AAAGGTGGTGAGGTTGCAACAAATCGCCTGGAAGATCAGGAGTTATCTGTTTTGGCGTTGCATCTTTTGCAAATATGCTTGGTTTATATCAATACCCTGATGATTCAACAGGTACTCAATGAACCAAACTGGCATTCTAAATTGAAGCAGGAAGACTATCGAGCTCTATCACCACTAATTTATAACCATATCAATCCATATGGGATTTTCGAATTGGATATGGCTGCTCGATTGCCGATTGAATATTCGTTGGCATAAGTTCTTGGATGTAAAGTAGATCTTTAAATAATGAGTAAAAGTCAAGAATCAAAAGCTTCATCCAGGCAATATTAAACTGGGGGTCATCAAAGACTGATTCGAAAGTAATATCAATCGCCCGATGCTGGAGCAATGGAGCAATTACCTTGGTTGACTCTCTGCAAACAGTGATAATTTGAAATGCTCCATTTGCAGCCGTTTTTTCAGGTATGCATCACATGCAAACTGATCAGGAAGAAGCTCAACTAGCAGATTTTCTTAAATGGTTAAGGTTGCCAGTAGCTCTTTCCGGTTTTCATGTTTCGGAAAAAGTGTCCACACAGGTATATTTACCTATGTGAAATTTTGTGCAATTGTACCCAATAATTCACTGTTCATGATGTTTCTGCTTGGAACACTATTTGTTTTTTTGGCGGGATCGCCAACCGCCACGTGGTAAAAAGGTCGGCCTGAGTATTTTGTTCATATCCCTGGCTGGCTCGATGACGTAAAAGATCTTTTCGTCAAATTCGATGATCATGGGCAGCAGCCACTTCAGGTGTCGCCGCCCACACGCGATATACAGTTCCAGAACCGGGCCGTTCATCCCTTCTCCGTGAAATATGGTCACCGGCTGGCCCATCTCACGAATTTTATCGGCGATCACCTGTCCATTGTTGGTAGCAAAGGCCTTGAGGATGATCTTGCCGAAGGCCAACTTACGTTCGACCAGGATTCCGGTAACATTTCCAAAGGCATACCCCAGGGAGTAAAACATAATCAGAATCGGTGACTGATCGATCTGCTTGATGATGGTGCTGATGGCGGTTATCCAGATGGTTATCTCGATTACAGCCAGAAAAAAGGCGACGACGGCTCGCCCCTGTACCGTAACGATAGTTCGGACAGTGCCCAAAGAGACATCGACGATACGGGCTGAGAAAATAAACAGCCCTGTCAGCAGAATGTGTGAATCAAGGAAAGAGAGCATAATGTGGACCTCAGACAGTCGATAGAAGAAGAATTAATTTTAGTTTTTTAAAAAAAGAGAGACACTGCCTCTCTCTAACGCAGAGCAGTCAACTTCGGCCAGGTAAAATTTTTCCACCCACCTTTCTTGCCAATCCAATAATTCAATGATTGGCATGCACCATTTATCACTGCATGCAATGGATCAATTGCAACTATAACTTTGATGTTGGTTTTCGATGCTATGAGCTTATCCATTCCTGCAATACATGCCCCACCGCCTGTTAAAATAATTCCCGATTCCAGGATTTCATAATATATTCTATCCGGCAGTTTTTTCAGAAAATTGACAATCATAACAGCTAATTTCATTAATACCGGTTCTATCGCATTGATCACATCTCTTTTGTTGACACAACAATTGACTCTCTTTCCCTGGACAGCATCAATGCCGCAAATATCAAATATTCCGACATTGGATTCTTGTTCATTGTGCATGGATGAGATTACGTGGGT
>JBARUR010000306.1:0-4042 GCA_049645845.1 Desulforhopalus sp.
GATATTACCCTCTTGGTCTTTGATTATGCCGCTGCCATCGGTATCGTGGATGTGGTTGATACCGGAGCCAACAACGAAGGTGTCTATACCGTCGCCGCCATACAGCCAATTTTCGCCACCACCGCCATTGAGGATATCAGCGCCGTCCCCGCCGATAAGCAGATCCGCCTGATCGCTGCCGGTGAGGGTATCGCTGCCGGTTCCGCCCAGCATAAAGGCGGATTTGTCGCCGGCCGTTGCAGTCATTGCCTGAGTGCCTGCCTGGATATACCAATCTTGAAGGCCGGGGATTTTTTCCAGAATTACTGTCCGCTCCTGGGCGGGATATCTCAACAGAAAATCGTTAAAATATGTAAATCCCTTGGATTCTGCAAGGGTGTCCGAAACTTTGGTTCGGTCAAAATGAAGCCCGCCGCTCACACCATCGTTGTTGAAAAGCCTTTCGCTTGTGCCGAGTTTGTCCTCATAGTAAGCCTGCATGGCAAAAGCGATAAGTGCCTTGGTCAGGTCCGCCGTAATCTCCATGGTCATACCGCCTTCCTGGGCGATTTTCTCCATGTCTTCGGTAAAGCGGGTCAGCATATCAGAATCGACTGCCCCCGGTGCGTTGCCGAACTCGTAGCGCACCAGGCGATCAATAAAACTTTCTTTATCCTCATCAGTGGGAAAGTTGTACAAATCGCTGTCAAACACAAGTCGAAGCAAGTCCGGCAATTTAAAGGTTACCTGTCGAAAATCATGATTTTGCAGAAATGCTGTAAGCAGGGCCATCGAATGTAAATTTACACCGCCAGCATCAGGAGTACCGTGGGCAAGCTGTTGCTGTTCACCGATCCTGAATGCGTTGGACGCACCGACACTTAATATTTCGCCTTCAACGCTTAAACCGGTAACATTCTGTTCTCTGATTGCAAACAACTCAGGCTGATCTACATACTGAACCAGAGGTTCGAGTATTTCCTCACTTATATTCTCCTGTCGAAGAAGAATAAGCAGAGTCTCATACGGATCATAATCGCTAGTATTGCTCGCTGCAGTTTTTAAAAATGGAGCTGGATCGAAAGTAACTGCCTGTTTATCAAAAAACACCCCCATTACGGCGGCCAACCCACCTCCAAGGGAATGGCCGGTAAATGAGATCACGGCCTCAGGATTGGCTACCTTGATTTCGCAATAATACAAGGCAGCATCTATAAGCTGCTGATGAAGATTTCCAGCGGCCAACTCTATATCAGCAAGCAAGTCAGCTCCGCTTTTGGGATATGTCCCGGCAAAAGAAATGACTATTTCATTGCCACGTTGGAAAGAAACTGCTTCAAAGCCACTGTCAGGATTTACATCATGACGTTTCTCTTCCCATCCATCAGGTGCAGGGGAAGTATTTATCGGAGTTCGAGATGGACTTGACTGATAGGCACGATTTGCCATAAGAGACAACTCAAGTTGTGTAGCCATTATTACTCCTATCTGTTAAATTTAAAGAGCCTAGCACATGGACAATTTTGCCGAATGACTTTTTTATGTTCACAGACTTTCAAACAGGCCTCATATGTCGGTTGATCAGAGAACCAATCGATACCAAGCCAATGATTATTTTCTGTGTGTATAAGCTCATTGCAACTCACACCAAGTGAACCAGGCTTGAGTTGCTCTCTGATGATTGTTTGTAAATAATCTTGTTTTAACAGACGATTCAACTCTTTTACCATCTCAGCAGTAACAACCCACTTGCTCACAAGCTTTTTCTCATCCCCAGAGGTTGTAATAACCAGATTTATGTTCACAAATTCAGATGGCAAATCAGACATCTGAATCTGTTGCCATGTATCGCTTTCGTATTTCAACACGATATACGGAGGATTCGGCCTGCCCCATTTATTGTAGGACAAACATTTATCTGGTTTTAAAATTAGATATGGCGTCTCATTTAAAATATGCAAAGCCACGGCATCAAAATTAGCATGACCAATATCTTTGGTAGATTTGTCTTTCCAGATAACCTTCTTACCTGTACCAGGTACTGTGAACCTGATGCTCTGGGATTTTATTGGCGATTGCCCGATTTCACCACGCCCACCATGAGTCTGAGATCGTTTTACAACGATTGTGCTGCCATCATGTAGCAACACCTCCTCCTTCCAGCTTATTGGCCCCCAGCCAACAAGAAAGGAAGTGATATTCATCGTCGGCACCCACAACATAAGGGGAAAGAAGAGTTTACTCAGCAAGAAAGCTGTTATAAGCGCTACAATTATGTTCAAATATGTTTTTTGAGTCCGCTTCTTCATAGTGATGTGGTCAAGTAAAAATGGACATCTTTATTAAGCAATCTTCTTCATTATCATCCGCTTTTCAAACCCAGCCTTTAGATGCAATTCGGTTGCACTTATTGTACTACTCCAGCTCCAACCATTTGGAATAGTTAATTTATTTTCGTCACTACGGGTGGAAATGTAGACAGCGCCAGCCATTAAAGAGCAATCAATTTCAAATTTTGTTGCCATTATTTATCTCCAGTTTGATTTTTTTTTCTAACAAAGAGTCGCACGGACAGAATTGAGCATTGAGTCTAAACTTATTGCACAGATCCAAACACACAGGATAAGAAGCTTACTTATCAAACCAACCAAGTCCTATCCATCCATTTCTTCCATTAGGAATCATTGCCTCACAATTGACAATTGAGGCTGAATTATTTCCAGTCTCTATTGCCATACGAATAATGGTTTTGTATTCTGGGCGTTTAGCTACACTATTTAATTTTTTAATCATTTCGGCTGTGACGAATCTTTGTTCAAGGAGATATTTCTCATCGCCAATTGTCTTATAGGCTATATTGATCTCATTGAATTCTGTCGGAAATTCGGCCAGCGGAATACGTTGCCAAGTGGTGCCGTCATATTTCAAAAACACATATGGAGGATTCGGCCTGCCCCATTTATTATAGGCTAGACATAAATGGGGAGAAACAACAAGATATGGTGTATCATCCAATAAGTGCAATGCAAACACAAGAAAGCTTGCACGACCAATATCTTCGCTGTATTCATCTTTCCAGGTAATGCTTTGTTTCGATCCTGGTAAAGCAAACTTGATCGCTTGTTCTTTAATAGGAGATTGTCCTATTTCACCCCGCCCTCCATGGGTCAGGGACCGTTCCACAATTATCTTCCTTCCGTCATGCAGTAGGACCTCTTCCTTCCAGTTTGCCGAATTGCCGAATCCCAAAAAACCTTTGGCATTCACGCCGGTTACCCCCCAAAAGCAAAACGACCAAGAAAACTGCTTTCTTTTTGTGAATCATGCAGCTGACCTCCATATCCGATAATTATCATTGACACAGTAAACCTTCAAACAATCGTTACCGTCCCCACCTATAAGCAGATCCGCATGGCGCTGCCGATGAGGATGCCGGCACTACGCCCAATGAATCCCCCAAAAGGTGACAGATCTATTTTTACTTTTTATTATTTTACCATTGTCCCAGCTTTTTTAGGTTGTTCAAAATCTTTACAGATTTGATCTGATTTTTTTCTTACATTTTAACGAGTGTTCCTTTAAATTTGTCCTGCCAACCATAACATTCTGCACTTCTGCTCGTATCTCCTTGGAAAGTCACGGTGAACTTGTGTCCAGAATAAGGTCTCTGATGACAGTGGTGGCCAGAAGGGGCATAAAACCTCAAATCTGTTTAGGAATATGTTCTTCTGGATTTCGACCTCGCCAATCGTGCCGGTGTTCTCATCTGAAAGATAGAACAGGGGACAGACGTGACAAGAATTTCAAAAGGCCATTTGTGGAGTGAGTAAAAGCATTTTTTGTATGGTAATAGTTCCTATTTTCTCGCAATTTAACAAAATAGTGGTTTTCCATCATCACCTGATCCTCCACTGAGAAAATCATTCCCTTGCTGCTTACCCAAGGAATCGTCCCCATATATTGTATCTATTCCGGCGCCACCATAGAGAGTATCATCACCTCCCTGACCTATGATCTGGTCATCGCCATCACCACCATCAACAAAATCATTGCCATCGAGTGA
>JBARUR010000307.1:0-6916 GCA_049645845.1 Desulforhopalus sp.
CAAGATAGCTCAGTCCACCGGTTTCTGATTTCGGATGGAAGCGATGCGCCACTTACCGTCAGAGCTTTTTACTAAAGTGAAGCTGCTCCACAGCATGCGATCGGGACCATCGGTACCCTTAATTGTATAACGTGCATCGGCCAGCGCGATATCAGGGCGAAGAAAGCGTACAGATTCTATTGCCAGTGATCGGTTCCCCGGATTATTCTTACTGCTTCGTTTCATACCAGCCGTGGCAGCTTCAATCCCATATCGCCATTCCCCACGAGAGGTCAGCTGGTCAATGTCCGGGTCTAAAACAGCTTTCACAGCCTCTAAGTCCCGTGCTTGCCGACCGGTCACATAAGATTGAAGTACCATTCGGACTTTTTCTTCACTTAGGTTGGAAACTTTAGGCTCCGTAGGCTGATGGCTAGCACAGCCGCTAAGCAGGAACATTACAAGAATAGCTAATAACGATTTGTATCCTCTAGCTTTCATACTACATTTCCTCATTTATGTTGTGTAATAGATGTTTTTAGAATGTTCAGAGTGCTCTGTAACCTAATAAGTTGTTATCTGAAACTGGGGATCATTCATGTTATCATATCATCAGGTTTTCTTATAATTTCCAAGTTAACTATTTGTAGATGCAACGGCAACCTAATCTGTTTTACCAAGTTGGCTGGTTGATATTTCCTGATAGGGTAGAACCGTCTATGCACAAAGAATTGACTAGACATGGAGTAACCGTAAACTGAAGGTTACCAAAGACTATATTATCACAGCCGCTTTCAGTATTCATGCTTTCTACTGTTGCCGCTAAAGGGCGAGGAGCAACCCACGCCCATTTAGGAAACACTTATCCATAAAGCGTTTCAATCCACCTGATTGCTTCTGTGTCATTTACCTTTCCTAAATATCGTTGAGTTGTTGAGAGATCCGCTTGTCGCAGGATGACTTTACTGACGATTTCTATTGGTGTACCAGATCTGGAGGCGTAGGTGGCTGCATGACGCCGGAGATCGTGAGGCCGCAATGCTATTTTGACCATGTTACCTGCCTTTCCACCATTGACCAAGCGGAAACGTAGGAAATTGGAAAAATTCGCTCACTACTTCCGATATTCCTGGATTGGACATAGCTGGTTAATCTTACCAATATTTTTTGTGGAACATAAACCGTCTCTCCGATGCGGCCACTTTTAGGATTTTGAATAGTCAGGCTCCGTTCCTGGAGTAGGACAAACTCACATGTCTTGATGGTATTTTTTTTTCGAATTGGACCGGTGATACTGCAGATGAAATTCGATTGCCTGAGAAACTTTCATTGTACACCTCCTGTGGTTGAGGGTCATTGGCCTTAGTGCCATTATTTAATTCTACCACAACACAGATCAGAAAGGTCTGAGAAGGCAAGTGACTCATGGATGACCTTTTCTCTCAAATTCCATTTCTGTTGTTAGGAATCTGGATAATCAGAAGTTCCAAGATACAGGAATAAGCTCAGGTATTCCCCCTCACGACTGAGGTAAAGAGATTCATGGATAAGATGAAATTTCAGATTCCCAAAATTTTGTTAGGATTTGGGGTGAGTAGAATTTCGTATAAACAGCAGGAATCTATAATTGAAGTGTTGAAAGAATTTGCAAAGCTTCTATTTGGCCACCTCAACTGCCAAATCAACCCATGCAATACCAAAAGCGGCAGGCTCGTACTAAATCCTTGAGCCCAAGGGAAATTAAAATTGGCTTTCTTGCCAGTATCATTTTCTTCTCATATTTCTCCGCCATGACGGCTGACCACTATTCAGGGGGAGCACAGATTCCGGTATATAAGTTTGCTTTCACATGGAAGAAGATGGTGCTGCGGAGAATAAAAGTGAAGATTCTCTGTTTCATGGGCCACATTGTGGCATTATGTATTATTTTATATAATCATGTATTCAGTATCAAGTGCACCGGAATTTTTTTAAAAGTGTCGTTTTTTTTAAGCAAAAGCGTTTTGAGAATAATTGGGAATAAACAATGAGAAATATTGAACCCTTCTACGCCAGAAACTTACAAGACCAGCAGTGCAATGATTCCTGCTGTGCTCCAGTCGCCAATTCCAAGGAGACTGTGACCGGTGAATTACCTGATTGGCGATCTCAATCTTCTGCCAATCAAGATCGAGACAAGGCTATAAACAATGAAGGATTACGCAAGGAGGTGTATCAAATTTCCGGGATGGACTGCGGGGATTGCGCCGCAAAGCTCGAGCGACGGCTTGCGGCAATGCAGGGAGTTAGTTCAGCAACCGTTAGTTTTGCCATTGGCAAGCTGACCATCGCTCATACCCTGGCAGAATCCGAAATCCTGCGCCTGGTGCAGCAGGCAGGATTTGACGCGGTGAAGCAAGAAAAGATAGGAAGACGGCCGGCTCAACAAACACCTTGGTGGCAGAACACACGTACCATGGCCACCTTTGCTTCCGGCATACTGCTTGCGGTTGCAACCATCATGAGTTGGACAGCCACGGCGATTGGTTTTGCTGATTACCTCTTTGGTCTCGCAGTCATTATCGGCGGTTTTCACGCCGCAAGAAGCGGACTTTACGGCCTTAGAGCACTGTCGTTCGACATGAATGTTCTCATGACTGCGGCTGTTCTCGGCGCTGCTGCCATCGGCGAGTGGCATGAGGGAGCCATGGTCGCTTTCCTTTTCTCCTTGGGGAATACCCTGCAAAACTATACTCTGGATAAGACACGAAACTCCATCCGTGCACTGATGGAACTCGCTCCACCTGAAGCGACGGTGAAAAGGGGAATAGAGGAAGTACGACTGCCCGTAGAGGAGATTGCAGTGGGTGAAACTATCATCGTCAAGCCTGGAGAGCGAATTCCAATGGACGGTGTAATTCGATGCGGCGCTTCAGCCATAAACGAGGCGACCATCACCGGCGAGTCCATTCCCGCCGAGAAAACCGAAGGCGACACGGTCTATGCCGGAACATTGCTTGAACATGGTGCTCTGGAAATTACAGTCACCAAAAGTGCCGATGATTCGACACTTGCCAAAATAACTCACCTCGTCGAGGAGGCGCAAGCCGGAAAGGCTCCTTCACAGCAGTTCGTCGATGTTTTCGCAAAATATTACACGCCACTGGTTCTCATTGCAGCCGCGGGGGTTATGTTCATTCCCTGGCTTTTCTTTACACAGCCTTTCTCCCCATGGTTCTACAATGGTTTAGTGCTGCTGGTGATATCCTGCCCTTGCGCCCTCGTAATCTCGACGCCGGTATCTATTGTCGCAGCCATTGGCAACGCCTCCCGGCACGGTGTTCTCATCAAAGGCGGTGCCTATCTGGAACAGATGGGCACTATTCGAGCCATCGCCTTCGACAAGACCGGGACTTTGACTCAGGGACGACCGGAAGTCACCGATATTGTCGCGGCAACCGATTCCACCGAGACAGAATTACTGAGCAAGGCCGCCGCAGTTGAAAAGTGGTCAGAACATCCACTGGCAAAAGCCATAGTTAAGAGGGCCGAAGGAATCGAACTCCCAACTGCATCCAATTTCAAAGCTTTGGTTGGGCGAGGCGCTCGAGCCGAAATTGATGGGCAAGCGGTTTTCATCGGTAACATCCGCCTCTTCGAGGAAGAGGCAATTGATACCAGTGAAAGTCACCAATCTGTTAGCACTCTGGAGCAGGATGGCAAGACCGTGATGGTGCTCAGTGAGGGGGACCGAATCCTTGGTATGATCGCTGTAGCCGATGCTATAAGGGAAGATAGTAGAGATGCGATCCAAAAACTTCATAACGCGGGAATGAAGCACATCACAATGTTGACCGGAGACAACAACAGAGTAGCCGGCGCCATCGCCGGCAAAATGAAACTTGATACATATTATAGTGATCTGCTGCCTGAGGATAAAGTTACAGCGGTTAAAAAAATCGCCGAACAGTTCGGCAAAGTCGTCATGGTTGGCGATGGGGTAAACGATGCCCCCGCACTGGCGACCGCTACGGTTGGTGTAGCCATGGGAGTCGCCGGGTCGGATGTGGCGCTTGAAACAGCCGATGTTGCTCTGATGACCGATGATTTAAGCAAGCTCTCTTATCTCATACGGTTGAGCCGTAAGACAGTGGCCGTTATCCGTCAGAATATAGGGTTCTCAATTTTTGTTAAGATCATTTTTTTATTGGCAATGGTCCTCGGAATGAGCAGCCTCTGGCTGGCAGTCTTTGCAGATATGGGGGCATCCTTGCTGGTGACCTTAAATGGCATGCGCCTGATGCGGCAGGTATGATCACCGATTCGACAGCTTAGAAGGCAATGGCAGCTTTGCGGTTTACGTTGGCAGTGTTCGCCTTCACCAGAATTGAACGTAGGAAAAGAACATGGATACCCTTTGGCAGAATTTTTTAATCTTTCTTAGGATTACTGGACTCTTTGCCCTCACCGCCGTGGCTGAGATAGTGGGTTGTTACTTGCCTTGGCTGGTAATACGGCAACAGAAGTCTACGTGGTTGCTTCTTCCTGCGTTCCTGGCACTTGCCAGCTTTGCCTGGTTGCTTACTCTTCATCCAACGGCTGCGGGACGCACCTATGCTGCGTACGGCGGTGTCTATGTCGTCGTAGCACTATTTTGGCTATGGGGTGTTGAAGGAATACAGCCAGATAAGTGGGATTTTATTGGCGGTGGCGTCGCGCTGACCGGCATGACCATTATTATGCTTGCTCCAAGAGGGTAGCTGTCTTCTGTTTTTTTAATTTTGCTGTAAGCTTTGCAAGAAGAAAGGTGTCTATAGGTAACGCTATGTTGAAGAAAAACCTCAAAGATTATTATGTTTTCTAAGAGGGTAGGTTCTTGTATTTAATGATAATTGATCAGAAATGGAGTAAATGGAAACTATAGCTCACCAAAGACTACGTAATAAAACCTGTTCTTGCTGAATCGGGGCGATACCCTTTCACTGAGATTGAGTAGGCCGAGCTACCAAACGGACACCGAGGGCTGCACATACCTTATTGATTGTGTCAAATCGAGGTTTGGCATTTGGTTTTAGCGCTTTATACAGAGCTTCACGGGTTATACCTGTAGATTTTGCAACTTCGCTCATACCCCGAGCTTTGGCTGCTACCCCTAAAGCATGGGCCAGTTCAGCTGCATCACCATCCTCAATCACCATCGTTATATAAGCAGCGATATCTTCTTCGCTCTTCAGCTGTTGAGCCATATCGAAATCTGGTAAGTCGGCAATGTGTTTTTTCATAATTCAATCCTCCAGCGCAGCTTCACGCTCTTTGGCTGTTGCGATATCCTTCTCTTGACTGCCCTTGTCTCCACCGCCAAGCATGATGATTAACGTATCACCTCGCTTGGTATAATACATCCGCCAGCCCGGACCAAAGTGCTCCCGCATTTCGAAAAGCCTTGGCCCACAGGCTTTACATCGCCGAGATTTCCTCGCTGGGCTTTATCAAGACGACGGCTTAGGCGAAGCCGTGTAATGCGGTCTTTTATGCGGTCCAGCCATTTATCGAATTCTGGTAGTGTTTTGACTGTATACATACACCAAATTGTAATCGTTCGAATACAATATGTCAAATAGGATGTGGGCCAGGATTTACCAATTCTTGAGTTTTAAAAGCGAACCGGTATATGAGTTTGCATTGAAACGAGTAAGATCGAATCTGTAAAGATTTGAATTGGCAGTAATAGGTGATAAAATTCACTACAGGGTATAGATGTTTCCTGAGTCTTAGAGCCGTCTACTTCTTTGGAGTCGGCCCTGAATAGAGCAACCGCAAAGTAGAGCTTACCAAAGAACACGATTACCTAGGTCGTGCGAGAGCATAGCTGACCTTCACAGGTCTGCAATAGGTCGAATTCCTAGCAAATTCTATTCAGCAACTGCGTTTAGATTTTCCCAGAGTCCATAAGCAGGCTTCATGCGTATTCAACCATGATGACAGTTGCAAATCGCTCCATTGAAGATTGATTGCGGGTCTGAACGCTTATCATTGCGAGCCGCTACATTTACTGAAAGACTTTTTTAAGTAAATCTGTAACCCGGGCCGCAGGATCGGTTCGAATTTTTGCTTCTTCTTCGGCCAACCGGACAAACAAACCAGCAACTGATTTTTCGGTTACATAGGTATCCAGATCGACCATATAATTACCGGCAAAAGGAATGGTTTGAATTTGCTCAGATACGGCTTTATAGGACCGGGTGACACCGACAGCGGCCATAGATTTTTGAACTATTGGTTTAAACAGTGCCTGCAATTTATCCGATGTCTTCCCCTGAAAATATTGGGTGGCTGCATTATTTCCTCCCTTGAGAATTCCTTCAGCATCTGTAATTGTCATCTGCTTTACGGCATCAACAAACAATGCCTCAGCCTGCGGCGCAGCTTTCTCCGCCGCACGATTCATGCTCAGTTCAAACGCATCAAGCTGGGAATCAAACCCGGTGGTCCGTAAAATCTTGTCAAATTTCTGCATAGTCCCAGGTAAAGGGATTTTCACCTTGGGATTATTATAGTAGCCATCGGTTTTCGAAAGGGCATTCACAGTATTTTTTGTGCCGATCTCCAGAGCCTGCTTCAATCCGTCGACGACCTGCCCCTGGGAGACATTTGAACTTCCCACCCCAGTGAAACCGCCACCAGCCGTTTCTTGCGCTTTTTTCAAAAGACTCCCATAATCAACACCTGCAGACGGAGATGGATTAACAATCAGAAAAAAAATATAAGCGGCTGTAATAAATAATATTTTATTCATCAGATGTTCCTTTTGCATTGAGTTAATCTGCAGAAAAGTGAATTTTCCTATCATAATAGATAGTTCAGACAAGATGTTATGCATCAACAGCCAAAAAACAGCATTTATATTCTCAATACCTTTCAAAACCACCTTATTGGGCAACAGCTTCGGAAAGAATTT
>JBARUR010000308.1:0-22112 GCA_049645845.1 Desulforhopalus sp.
ATAAAATACTCTTCATTGGTTTTAAGACTTCGCAGCAGAGGACAAAGCTCCAGCCCCGCGAACACCAGAAGCACACCCAGAACCGACTTGGGGATCATTGCCAGCACTGAAAACCCAAGTTCTCCGAAGAACAGGGCTATAACAACGAAGAAAATGCCAATCATAATCGGTGCACCGCCGGTCCTTGCCCCAAAACGATAATGTGCCGCCAACCCGCCCGTTCCATGGCACATGGGAACTGCTCCGAACAAGCCGGCCGGAAGATTCATGATTCCCATTGAAAAGGCAAATTTGCCGGCTTTTGCTTTTTTAAGTTGAGGATTACCTGTAAAGAGGCTGGTGCAGGTATCTGCAGTCCCAACGCAGGCATTGCCGATGGTGAGTGGGATTTGCGGCAGGATCAACATGATTAAAGCTGTCCAATAATCTGCCATTGCAGGTTTGACGAGATACATCTCGGTAGGTCCGAAAGAAAGCGTCTGCCCTGCAAAACCGCCCAATGCGAATCCGGAAACAATACCAATCACGAGAGCGGCCAGAGCTGCCGGATATCGTTTATTGTCAAGAAGGAGCAAAACAAGGCCAAAGACCAGGATGCCAAGGATCAAATTAACCGGATGCTCAGCAAATCTGCCCTGTACTCCGGACATAAAAATATCTTTACTTACAATGAGCTCTATGCCCTTTTTAAGAAATATGAGTCCCAGGGTCAACTGAATACCCCGAACAACGGCCTGGGAAAAAAGTTTCGCAAGCCGGTCGATCATTCCGGACAAGGAAAGCACAAGAAGGAAAACGCCAAAGATAATCCCCGAGGCACCGATTACCGATTCGGTGATGACAGCCGGATAAGCGATAGCAATAGCCCCCACTGCCTTCAGGGGCTGCACGGGAATAGGTAAACGATAATAGTATCCGGACACAAGGTAAAAGAGCCCAAAGGCTAGAAAAACTGTAGAGGGACTCAATTCATTGATGAAAATCATGGCCACAACTATAGGCAGCAACGTCCCTAAGTCACCAAATGCACCTGCCAGTTCTACACGGTCAAATCGAAAGATACGGCGAAGAGCCGGAGTGTTGTGGTCTTCTGCGTGCGTAGAAGAGTCTATTTTTGCAGCAGTACCTACAGACCGATCAGCACCGCCAGGAGAATGCAGCACCTCATCATCCTGTTCTTTTGTCATCAGACTCTCCTTTCTTTCTAAATCTTGCGGAATCATACGTGAAAGTGGTTTTGGTGAGCGGAAATATCCTCACCAGCGACACCTGAAACACATCGGACTCATATGCGGCATATTCATTATTACTGAGGTGAAAATTCCATCATGAGAAATGCGGACAAAAGATAGGTTATGTGCCTTTTTTATGCCTTTGCGATTATATCAATGTCAATTAAACAACAAAAGGTGCTCTCTTTCAACTCACTTCATTAAATCCATCAACAGGCAACAACATAGTAAAGGTTGAACCTTTCCCTTCCATACTCTCGACAATTATATTTCCATGGTGATTCTGGATAATCCCATGGCAGACCGACAATCCCAGTCCCGTCCCCTTTACTTCGGATTTAGTAGTGTAAAACGGTTGAAAAATCAGATCCAATTTTTCAGGAGAAATGCCTGTTCCAGTATCTTTAATTGCCACAGCGATTTTCCGCCCCTCCTGACGTGTCATTATGGTAATGGTCCCACCACCTGGCAAACAGGCATCCGCAGCATTGGTCAACAGGTTAAGAATAACCTGTTTAATCTGATCCGGAATTGCTTTAATCTGCGGCAACTTTTCATCATAGTTGCGTATAATGGAAATTCCTTTCCGCCTAAAATCACTTCTATATAACAACAACAAAGAGTCAATGGATGCATGCACATCCATTACGACTCTCTTGCCCGCTGAAGGCTGGTTAAAGTCCTGGAGGCTCCTGATCAAATTTTTCATACGTTCATTTTCTTCAATAGCCAGATCCAGCAATTCTTTGTCCTCGTCTTCCAATATTGCCCTTCTCTTCAGTCCTTTGAGAATAGTTATAACTCCCTGTAGAGGATTATTGAATTCATGGGCAATAGAAGCAGATAATTTGCCGATTGCCGAAAGCTTTTCGGCGTGGAGATACTGTGATTGCGTTTCCTGCAGTTCACGCGTACGTTGTTCAACTCGTTGCTCCAGCTCTTCGTTCATGGCCTTGAGCTGAGCCTCGGCTTTTTTTCGTTCGGTGATATCATGGACAATACAAAAACTGACGGCTTGATCCTGGAGAATGATACGTGACACATGGACTTCAACGGCACGTAATGTTCCATCAGCAAGACGGTGAGTTGTTACAAATTGATTTATTATCCCGTCCCTTATCTGTTGCACTATTGCGTCATGTTCGTCCGGGGGATAGCAGTCAATTTGCTTAATATTCATAGCTCGAAGAGTATCTCGAGAATAACCATAGTATTCTGCCGCAGCATCATTGACATCCAGAACATCTCCACTGACCGGATCGATCAGGAACATGGTTACGCTTTGTTTTTCAAACAGGTGACGAAATTGAGTTTCGCTTGCCTGGAGATCATCTTCCGCTTTTTTGCGGCTGGTCGTTTCAAAAAGAGAGAAAACCAACCCAGTGACTTCACCGGCATCATTTTTAACAGGAGAAAGAGTCCAATCCCAATACGTTACGCCTCGTTCCGGATGGTCAGGAAACACGAACGGCTTATCGTGAACATCAAGGACCTCCCCTGAATCTCTTACTTGTCTGAAGATTTCTTCATTCTCGGCATCCGGATAAAGAGCAAAATGATTTTTTCCGATCATCTCTTCCGGCAGGTATCCGCAATTAGCCGCATAGGTTTCATTAACGCGTACAAAATTGAAGTCTCGGTCGAGATATACAAGGTGCCAGTTTTTAGCGCCATTCATTACCTCTTGAAGCACGTTTCGCTCACGGAGCAATGCCTCATCTGCCAGCTTGTGCTCGGTTATATCCTTGAAATAGACCGAAATGCCGCCTTCCTTACGGGGAAAACAACGATTGAGAAACCATCGTCCCGATGATTTATAAAAATTCTCGAAGGATCTGATTTCGCCTTTTGCGGCAAGACGAAATTCCTGTTCCAATGGGGTAGAAAGCATTAAAGGAAACATTTCCCAGAAGATCCTGCCGAGAAGTTTATCCCGAGGAATTCCGACAATTGTTTCGGCTGCTTGATTAATGTAGATAAATCTCCAATCCACATCAAAAGCGCAGAACCCATCACCGATACTTTCTAGAATTGTGGTAAGTTGCTCCTCTACACTTTCATTGCAGTCAGAATCATCGATCATTGTACTGAACCTCCTCAGTCAAGATCTGCCTGTATTGAGTTTATTATTGAATACAGGAGCAATCTGAAACTCAAATTGAGCTCAACATAGAACAAAAGATAACAGGTTGATGCAGTTACCGCAACGTCGGTTATGCTGCCCATACCAATTTGCACAATATAGGGAATCCCACTTGCCCGATTCGGTTTCGTTCAATTCTCTATTTACCGAAAACATTTTCAGCATTACCAGGACCTGTAAACATTGTTTACTTAAGATTGTTCCATATTCGAATTTGCTTTTTTTTTCCTGAATTCCGAAAGACACCTCTGTTTTCCGGAAAACGCAACCACCACAGTGCAGGATGCACACGAAAAGGTTTGGATTTGTTTTACTTTATTCAGTTAGTAAATGGTTCGAGGTTTGCATTCCATATTAAATATTACATTAACCTTAGCCAACCAGTGTTATAACCGTTTTGGAAAGCTCGATAAATAAGGAGACGTCCATGAAAGTCACACTAAAATTTCTACTGATCGTATGTGCCGTAATGACTATTTGGCTTCCGCAAAAAGGAAATGCAATCCCTGTTGGATCCGATTTAATTGAACAAAACGGGCTGACCTGGCTTTCGCCTATTTGGAGCCAAAACATAGCCTATTCCGACATGGTCAATCGGCTAAGCAATAACAGCAGCGCGTATTATGGTTTTCGGATTGCTACAACCTACGAAGTTCTCGATTTATTCAATTCCTTGCCTCTAGTGTATCCATCTTATCCGAGTTCTTTTAGTATAGGTGTGGGGATCGACGACAGCAGAGTATTCGGGCCTGCTTTTGGCATGATGGATCCTTTCTTCAACCAATTTGGCTGGCACGAATCAGGAGTATTCCCCAGTTACTCCAGGATCCTTGGCGGGTACAACTGGGATCCGATTGAAGAAAGAATCATGGTTACCAGTGTAAGTGAGAGTGATATATACGGTGGACTTTACTCCCCGGATCATTATGAATTGTATTTTTCTACATACGATCTATCAATAATTTCTGAGAGACCCTACTATGGTACCTGGCTGATCAAACCGAGCCCGACGCCGGAACCAGCTACAGTGGTACTTTTCGGTATCGGCCTGACTTACCTTGTTTATGCCGGGATAAAGCGAAGGAAAAATTATTAGATTCCGTCTTTCCGAAAAAATATTTCAATTGGTATAAGTTGGTATACTTTGATGAAAAATTTCTAGCCCGATATTGGAATGTTGCATGGAGAAAAAACATAGGCGGGTAAGAACCCTGCGTCCGAGCATATCATATTGGGTGAGATTGCAGAGCCCTGAGTGTGTTTTCTCTGGTTTTGCTTTTGAAATTCAGTTCATGAAAACAAAAAAGCACCTAACTCAAAAAGAGCTAAGTGCTTGATATTTTTTTGGTACACCAGACAGGATTCGAACCTGTGACCCCCTGATTCGTAGTCAGGTACTCTATCCAGCTGAGCTACTGGTGCATCGAAGAGTTGCTTTTATACCCTAGATTGATCTGTAACTCAAGCCTGTTTTTTCGAAATGATTTCTTTTTCTACCTTATGGAAAAGTATTTCATTGTCTGCAGGTTTCATATCAACTTCGGCAATTATGGTAATTTCCACCTGATAACGTTTTTCCAACTCACTGAATTCGCTTCTTTTGTTGTTGAGTAAATATGAGGCAACATCGAGTGGAAAGTGGCATTCAATGTTTTCTACCGCTTTTCGGCTGGCACCGGTCTGTATTCGCCGCAAATAATAAAGCGAGAGAGTCTCGACCGAGCGTACCGTTCCCCGCCCTTTACAATGTTCACAGCGTCGATAATTTCCTGATTCAATCGGCGCACCTAATTTTTGCCGGGAAATCTGCATCAAGCCGAATTTGGATATTCTGCTGAAATCCACCTTGGCTTTATCTTTTTTCATCGCGACTTTCATCTCTCTTTCCACAGCCAGGATATGCTTTTTATTTCGCATATCGATGAAGTCGACCACAATTAAACCTCCGAGATCCCGGAGTCTTAGTTGACGCGCCAGTTCCGTTGCTGCTTCGATATTGGCCTGAAAAATTGATGCTTCAAAGTTTTTACCCCTGGAAGTGGAACCGGAATTGACATCGACTGCAACCAATGCCTCTGTCGGATCAATCACAATAGATCCTCCGGAGGGGAGATTTACTTGCGGCTGATAGATAGATTCTATCTGATCCTCAATACTGTACTGATTAAATATCGGCCGTGCTCCCTGATGGAAACGCACATTGACATTTCTTTGCTGCGATGGAAGCATTTTGACGAATTCTTTTACCTGCTCTAAAGCAGTCCGGTCATCGACAAGTATCTCCTGGATTGAGGGATCAAAATGTTCTCTCAGGAACCTGAGGACACTCTTCTGGTCTTCGTATACCAGACCGACTCCTTCCATTTCCTGGCCCTTAGTCTTTATCTCCCCCCAGAGCTCAAGGAGATATTCAACATCGCGGGCCAGGGCTTCCTGGGTTATATCTACACTGGCTGTTCGGACAATCCACCCGATCCCCTCTGGCAAATTCATCGAAGCCATTGTATCACGAAGTTGGGACCGTCGCTGCTCACCGGAGATCTTTCTGGAAATCCCGGAAGAATCGGAGCCCGGCATCAAAACAACACAACGACCCGGAATAGAAAGAAAGGTAGTCATATTTGCACCTTTCTTACCTACCTCCTCCTTCACAACCTGAGCCAGTATCTCCTGACCTTTTTCAACCACATCAGTTATACTGATTTTTTTCCATTGGTTATTATCAGCCTGATGTCGAATCTCTGCACTCAGTTCGGGTTTATAATATTCGGGATGAATTTCACTGAAAGGCAGGAAACCGTTTTTTTCAGTACCATAATCGACAAATGCCGCCTGTAGACTCGGTTCTATGGCCACAATGCGGGCCTTATAGATATTGTTTTTTGTCTGCGTTCTGGAAATGGTTGAGACATGAATGGATTCCAGCCTGCCATCCTCCAGCAAGGCCAAACGACATTCTTCCGGTTCTTCAGCATTAATGAGCAGCTTGCAAACCTTTTTTACTTCCTCTTTTGGCTCTGCGACTTTTGCAGGTTTTTCTTTTACAGGTCGGGTTTGAGATACTTTGGGCAACTCGTTTTCTTCACTCTCAATACTGGAATAGTCAATGTAATCGACGACTTCTTCATCCGTTGCTATTGATGCCGCAGCAGAATCTGTACCCTGCCGGGTCTCTTGTGTTTCTGACGAAATTTCTTCAATAACAATTTTTTCAATCTTCTTTTTTCCGGTCCCTCTTCCCCGACGCCCTCTTGAACGTTTTGATGGTACTTTTTCCTCCGGAGGATGTTCCTCAACGGTTAAAACATCAGCATCGACCCCTATGATGAGCTCTGTGGTTTCAGTCGGTACTGCTTCAGCCGGTATCTTTTCATCACGGGTTTCTTTTGATTTTCCAGTATTTCTTCGCGTTGGGGGTTTCTTGGAAGGAGCTCGCTTGGGAACACTCTTTTTAGACTCATCCTGGGCTGGTGCATCGGCCTCAGGATCCGTTTTTTCCAGACTGACAGTGACTAAAGGTTTTTTTCTGGGTTTTCTTGCAGGAGCCTTTTTCTTTTTGGGTTGTTCTTCTGATGACGCTATCTCTTGTTTCGTTTCTGAAACCTCAGGAATAGCTGGCTTCGCATTTTCATCCGGCAAACTATCTGTATCGGGCACATTAGACGTACTTTTCCACCAGGCCCCGGTAGTCGCTTTTATCTGAACAGTCTTTTTTTCTTTATCAACAGTCTTTTTTTCTGCCATATTAATTCCTTTTTACCGAATACAACACATGGGGTGTGAATGTAGATCCGGCCATCTTATTGATATAGTCGCTGACAAGACAGGCAGTTAAAACCTGCCTTGCAACGATCATCGTATTGGTACGAGCACTCTTACCGGGCATACATTCAGTAAAATTTTCTCAGCAACAGTTGTACGGTGACGGATTTAATATAAAACTCTTGATATCCGGACAGTTAAACTGGCTGACGACAATATTGGTACTGAATATAAACCTTCAATTTATTAGTTAGAGGAAGCGATCTCCAGACATCTCCTGGATGCCTCACAATTTCATGTAAAGACGTGTAATAATTTTCACGTTTAGTTTTAACAACTTCCCGACACACTAGTACTGTCAATTTCAATGAAACACAAATTATATTTGAATATGTCTCCGTAGAAAGATTTATTCGGAGAACATGTTCCTTCATAGTATATTTTCTGAGGCAAAGATCGTTCAAATTATCATTTTCTCTATTATATAAGATAGATATTCTTATACCATACGAGAGAGTTCTTCACTTGAAACTTGAGTTTAAACTTGACAGTATCTGCTCTGAACCGTACATTTCGAGCCTTAATAAAGCGTAAGGTTCAGGCTGTCAGCTTTCCTTCTTTAAATTAAAGGACTTGCAGCAATACCTAATATTTTACTCTTTTCTCTGTAAATAGGAAAGCTTATTACGTTGACTACAACGATCTCTCGAAAGGAGTATACTGTGCCCTCAGGTTTGATCCGCCTTACCCATTTTCATTTTATCCCGGCATTATTTATCCTGTTGCTCTCCTGTGGTTTTAGCTGTCAGGCCTTTGCAGAAAAAGCTTCCACTGAAGAGTGGAATATTTCCGCAGACAAAATAGTACGCACCGAGAAACCGGCAACCATTGTCGCCGAGGGCAATGTAGTCCTGATAAAGCAGGAGAAACTCCCGCCACGGAGATCGGCAGCTGAAATCAGATCTTCCATTTGGTCAGAGCTCCTTGAGGAGCCTGTCGTTTTGCCTGAAACGCCCGCAGAAGATATTGAACAGGCAACTACGCCGGAGTATCAGACAACTACAACCATTATGGCAGACTGGATGTCCTATGATGTAGATCTCGAGTCTATCAGCGCCAAAGGAAATGTTCAAATCCATACCAAAGATCAACAACTTTATGCCAGGGAAGGAATTATAAATCTCGACAAAGAAACGGGAAGTTTTACTGATGCAACTGTCCTTCATAAAGAAAATTCTCTCCACCTTGAAGGAAAGAAAATCGAAAAAACAGGTCCCGATACCTACCGGATTGATGATGGGTGGGTTATCACATGTAAACTGGAAGACGGCGAAATACCTCCCTGGAGTTTTTCAAGCTCACAAACCAAGGTCCGTCAGGATGGCTTCGCTGTCCTTAAGCACGCAAGATTCAACATACGAAATGTACCTATCTTTTACAGTCCATATCTTTTGGTTCCTGTAAAAAATACTCGCCAGACAGGTTTTCTTTTCCCCGAATTTTCTTCTTCAGAAAATAGTGGATTTGGAATCAATGTCCCCTTCTTTCTCAATATCTCAGAATCTGCAGATGCAACATTTTTTCCGGAATATTTTTCCAATCGGGGCTTCATGCCCGGTGTCGAATTCCGTTATGTTGCGAGTGCATCGGACAAAGGTATGATAACAGCGAGTTATCTTGACGACAAACTCTCCGATCCATCTGAAACAGACTATTATGAAGATACCGGGTATACGCACGACAATAGTGATCGGTATTGGATTAGAGGAAAGGCGGACCATTCCTTTGCTGGTTGGCAAACTCGGCTCGATCTGGATATTGCTTCCGACCAGGATTACCTTCAAGAATTTAACTCGGGCGTCACTGGATTTGAAGCTACCCATAACCGATACCTTGATGTTTTTGGACGAGGTTTTCAAAATGATACGGAAACTTTGCGTGAAAATAAGTTTACATCTCTGCGCAGCTGGAATGGCATTTATCTACAGGGATCGTTGTTGGCAATCAATGAGGCAGACACCAATGCCAGTGACACGGATACGCCGCTGTGGAAACTACCCAGCGTCGACTTTTCCGGTATCGTTCCCATCGGGGAAACGTATTTTTCTTTTGACTGGGATACTAATTATGTCAACTATTGGCGTGAAGACGGCATAGGTGGTCACAGGTTTGATCTTAATCCATCCGTGTCTTCTCCTATACCTCTTGGTCCATACCTTGAATCCCGAGCAGAGCTTTCCCTCCGCGACACCTTCTACATAGTCGAGACTTATGGAGATGAGGTTTGGGAAAAGGACGATATCCAGAACCGCTTATATCCTGAGTTTGAGATCGAGCTGGCGACAACTCTTCAAAAAGATTTTTTCTCCGAATCAAGCGAATTCAGGACATCTGCTCATCAGATACGGCCTTATGTAAAATATGGCTACCTGCCGGACGTTGATCAGGAAGACCTCCCGCAACTGGATGACATCGATTCAATCGAAAATAAACATTTAGTGACCTACGGAATTGACAACTATCTCAATAGATTCATTAACAGCGGCGGGCTCAGCGAAAACTTCTTTAGCTTTGCTGAACTTAAAATTGAACAATCTTATGATCTTCGTAGCGATTACTCCGACGAGCCGTTTTCAGATATTTTTTCAGAATTAAAATGGTATCCATGGTCCGGAACCTCTCTTTCCTACAAAAATTACTACGATGTCTATGAAAATACCTTCAACCGCCATATCTTTGCAGGGCATCTTACCAACAGCAGGGGTGACTATATAAGTCTCGACTATAGTTTTAATGAAGCAGCTGATATTGAGCAGATTAATGCATATTTTCTTACTCGTATTCTTAATGATTGGTCTGTCGGTGGTACACTTGAACATTCAATATCACAGGATGAGACCATAGAAGCACGAGGTTCCCTCATCTATCATGCCGACTGCTGGTCGGTAAAATTCGAGACGAGGTATACTCCCGAGGACACTAGTTTCCTGGTGGTGTTCAGTCTGGCCAATATTGGTCTTCCACTGGGGGTTAGTTTTTAATTCACTCGTGCCGATATCCTACACCCAAATGAAACCGAAACTGAACTCGAAGACAAGGGAACGACATGCACTATGATATTTTTAATGGCGACGCTGATGGGATTTTCGCCCTTCAACAGTATCGCCTGGCAAATCCGCAGCCCGACACCACATTGATAACAGGCGTGAAAAGAGACATCCAGCTGCTCTCTCTAGTTAAAGACCTGAAAAACTGCAGTCTGACTGTTTTGGATATTTCCCTGGATAGTAACCGAACATGGCTGTTACAGATACTCCAGGAGCAAAATGAAGTAGTATATTTTGATCATCATTTTGCCGGCACAATTCCTCAGTCTGAACTCCTGCAAACTTACATTGATCCTTCACCTGACACCTGTACATCGCTAATTATTAATACGAGGCTGGCGGGTGAACATGTTTTATGGGCTATCTGTGGTGCTTTTGGTGATAATTTACACCAAATAGCCAAACGCCAGGCAAAAGACATTAGATTAACCGAAACTCAAACAGCTCAGTTGCAGGAGTTGGGCGAACTCTTCAATTACAATGGATACGGAGCGGTTATTGAGGATCTCCATTATCACCCCGGGGACCTCTACAAGGCGGTCAAACCATACCGCGATCCCTTCGCATTTATTGAAAATTCAAAAGAGCTTGCCGCATTAAGAATAGGATACCGGGAAGATATTGATTCGGTTATGCAGTTAAAGCAATTAAAAATACCAGGAAAAAACAGAGTCTATATTTTACCCGACGCCCCTTGGGCCAGGCGAGTGAGCGGAGTTTTCTCCAATCTCAGGGCAAGGGAGGAACCGGACGCTGCCCATGCGGTCATCACCGAAGATAAAAATACTCTCAGAATTAGCGTTCGAGCTCCGCTAAATGATCGAAGGGATGCTGATACTCTTTGTAAACTCTTCCCCACAGGCGGCGGCAGAAAAGCAGCTGCGGGAATAAATAGCCTCCCGGCTGATCAACTTGAGAAATTTCTTGAAAAATTTCTCTCTTTTTACCCATGATAAATTCGTAAAAAGAACATAATTCCAGGTTATCACAATGCTTTTGAGGTCGCGGCTGCCAGTCCTGTTCGTTCTTTTATTGTCAATCTTTCCGCTTGCAGAATTATGCCCGGCCGCCCAGGATATTTATAAACCTGTCCACCTCCTCGAACAACACGAGTATCCCCTTTTTTCCGATGACATGGGTTATGATTTGCTGGTCGAATCCGCCATACGCCAACTTGCCTATTTAAAAAGACAGCCTCCTGATGAAAAAATTGTTTTTGGGAACGACAGTTACGATACTCAATGGCTTCTTCATTCCCTCCATGAATTTCTTTCAAAGTTACAACAAAAGCCGCACATAAAAGATCTTAATCACTTCATTCATGATAACTTTCTCATCTACCAGGCCGGCGGACAAACCAGTCAGCAGCAACGAACCATGCTTGTTACCGGTTACTATGAACCGTTATTTTCCGGCAGTCTGACAAGAGTGCCACCATTCCTCACTCCTCTCTACTCTCCACCAAAATCCATAATCCTCCTCACCGGCGAAGATGGTCAAAAAAAAATCGGTCGATACAATTCGGAAAACATATTTGTTCCTTTCTGGAATCGTGCTGAAATCGAAAACAACAATCTGCTGCAAGGAAACGAACTGGTCTTTCTCAGGGATCCATTTGATGCCTTCCTCCTTCATGTCCAGGGTTCTGGCAGGATTCAACTACCGGATCATTCAATTCGATCAGTTCGCTTTGCAGGCTCAAATGGTCTGGAATACAACTCCATAGGAAAGCTTCTGGTCGATGAAAAAATCATGAAGTTAGAGGATGTGAATATTCCCGCTATAAGAACATATCTACAACGTCATCCGGAACAGCTGCAGCGTATTTTGCATCATAATCCACGCTTTATTTTTTTCACCTGGGGAGATAATCTTTCACCGAAGGGAAGCAGCGGAGAAAGGCTGACGCCGGGCAGATCTATCGCTATAGACGCTTCAGTTCTTCCCGGTGGAACCATTGGTTATTTAATTTCCCAGAGACCGATAGTCGACCATGATGGAATAATTACTCACTGGCAGAAGCTCAATCGTTTTGTTTTTCCACAAGACTCGGGATCAGCCATCAAGGGATCGGGCCGGGTCGATATTTTTTGGGGTAGTGGTGACTACGCGGAGATTGCCGCGAACCATATGAAGGAAGCTGGAAAACTCTATTTTTTGATTAAAAAGGGATATCCCGGAATTCGGGGTAATTGATCGCATCAGAAAGCCTCCGTCAAAAAACTAAAGTAACTATGACAGATCAACCTATTGAATCGACACATGCGGAGCAAGCATCAAATCCTCTGCATCCGATGACACTCATTACCGATTTTGGTCTGACCGATGAATATGTGGGAGTCATTAAAGGCGTCATATTGAGCTATAATCCTGGAATTCATATAATCGACATCTCTCATCAGATTCCCCCTCAAAACATTCAAACCGCCTCTCACCTTCTGGCCAGGTCATATAGTTATTTCCCTCCATGCACCGTTCATCTGGCTATTGTCGACCCGGGTGTCGGTTCGGACAGATCGATTCTGGCAATTAAAAAAGATTCTCATTATTTTGTCGGTCCTGACAACGGGATTTTTACTCCCATCATAAAATCAGCTGGTGTTTTATCAATATACAGGGTAACCGAGTCAAACCTCTTTCTGAGTAAGGTGAGCAATACCTTTCATGGCCGGGATATTATGGCCCCGGTGGCTGCGAGATTGGCATCCGGTTTCGATATCGAAAACGTTGGGCCACGAATCAATGCTGGAGATTGCTTTCTCAGTGAGTCAGCATCATGTTCAATAAGCGATGATGTGCTCCATGGAGAGGTTACGCATGTTGATACATTCGGCAATGTATGCACGAATATTTCCCGAAGCGATGTTGAGAGATTCAGCAAAGGACGAAAGGTTATAATAAAAACAAGCGCTCCCCTTGAAGAAACTGTGGAAACCTTTTGTTCATCGTATACCGGTCAGGCTGAGAATGCACTTCTGGCACTTTATGACAGCCATGATTTTCTTGAAATTGCGGAGAATAAGGGAAATGCCTCCCAAAGGCTGAAATTGTCCGCCGGTTCTAAAGTTTCTCTTTGCGTTGAGACTCCAAGTCCTGGCATGGAGAAAAAACATGGGCAAGTTTAGCACCCGCCTTAGTCGTTTATCGAGTTGCAAGGAGTCCAAATCTCTCCCAGAAATCAGGAAACGATTTAGCGACACATTCTTCTCCGGTAATTTGCACTCCCGGAATACGCAAACCCGCCACAGCCAGACTCATCGCCATCCGATGATCTTCATAGGTTTCGATGACAGCGCCTCGAAGACCGGCTCCACCGTCGCCATGAATAATCATAGCGGATTCCTGTTCTTCAACTTTTACCCCCAGCTTAGTCAGTTCTGCAACAACCGCTGAAAGGCGGTCACACTCTTTTATCCGAAGATGAGCAATATTTTCGATAACCGTTTTTCCCTCTGCAAAAGCAGCTACAACGGCCAGGGTCGGGACCACATCAGGCATATCGCCCATGTCGACCCTTATTCCTTCCAGGCGTTCTGAGCCTTGCAAAGTGATGCCATTTCCAGACCTGGTGACCTCACAGCCCATGCGCCCCAAAAGCGGAACAAGCATTGCATCTCCCTGGATTGAAGGCACGGGAACATTGGTTACTGTAACCCTTCCGCCGGTTACGGCTGCAGCTGCCCAGAAGTACGAAGCATTCGAAGCATCTCCTTCAATTTGATATTCTCTTGCGCGATAGCAGCCTTGCGGCACAGAAAAAGAGCTGAAGTCGGGTGTGCATTCAACCGGAATTCCAAAGGCATCCATTACTGAAAGGGTCATGGCTACATAAGGCTTGGAAAGGACCTCTCCCTCCACCTTAAGAAAAGATGGCGTTCTGGAATAGGGTGCCACCAATAGAAGAGATGAAAGATATTGACTGCTTTTTCCTTCGGGAAGGATAGTGATTCCACCCTCAAGCCCACGCCCATTGATTTGAAGAGGCGGACAATCAGTACCTTTTATAGCAGAAATATCAACGCCCCAGCCTCGCAGCGCGGCCATGAGTGGTCCAATGGGCCGCTGGTGCATTCTTGAATCGCCGTCAATTATGTATCTTGAATGACCTAGCGCAGCCACTGAGGTCAGAAATCTTGTCGCCGTACCATTGTTACCCAGGAAAATCGGTTCGCTGGTGGTCTTAATTGCACCGGTATTTCCATGGATCCGCCATTCCTGGCCTTTCTCCATGGATATACCCATCTGCATCAAGGCTGCAGAGGAATATTGTGTATCCTCACTTTCGAGGGGGCCAAAAAGAGTGCTGGTTCCTTTGGCAAGAGATGCGGCAATCAAGGCTCTCTGGGTAAGGCTTTTTGAACCGGGGACTTCAATGGTCGCGTCAATATTTACTAGAGGCTGTATTTCTATCATAATTATTTCACTGGGATTTCAGGAGGATCTCAGGCTGCTTTTCCAATGATCTCATCTGGAGCCCTCCTATAATGGATCGTATAGATGTCAGTTTTTCGGCGACTGCATAGGCACTTATGCCATCGACAACCTCTTCGCTCGCTCTGGGATTAACAAAATTGGCGGTACCTATCTGTACTGCGGATGCTCCGGCCAACATGAACTCCAGGGCATCATCGGCAGACTCTATTCCGCCTATACCGATCACCGGGATGGAGACTACCTTCGCGACCTCATACACCATTCGCAGTGCTACCGGTTTTATAGCAGGACCGGAAAGACCACCAATGACATTGGCAAGAACCGGTTGTCTTGTTTTCAGGTCGATTGCCATACCAATCAGGGTGTTAATAAGAGATATTGAATCAGCTCCTCCGTCCTCGACTGCCCTGGCTATAACCGATATATCAGATACATTCGGGGACAATTTCACCATCACCGGCACATTCGAGGTTTTCTTTACTATGGACGTTACCGCTGCGGCCATAGCTGGATCGGTCCCAAAGGCGACTCCACCTTTTTTGACATTTGGGCAGGAAATATTCACCTCAATTCCTGCCACTCCCGGAACCCCGGCTAACCTTTTGGTGATCTCTTCATACTCAGCCAGGGAATCTCCTAGAATATTTACGATTACCGGGACATTCAGACCGGCAAGATATTTCATTTTCTCAGTGATAAAGCGATCGACTCCAACATTCTGCAACCCGATTGCATTCAGCATGCCGCAGGCGGTTTCTACGATTCGCGGCGGGGGATTTCCCACGCGAGGATGAAGCGATATCCCTTTAACGATCACAGCTCCAAGACAATGCAGATTCATGAGATTCTCAAATTCTCTTGCATAGCCGAAAGTTCCGGAAGCAGTCATGACCGGATTAGCGATCTCGAGAGACCCTATGTTCACCCGAAGGTCCGGCATTGGTTTGTTGTCTTTGCTCAAATTTTCCATATCAAATCCTCTGCATCATAAACCGGGCCATTTAGACAAACATGGGTATAGGTTCCTTTTTTGGCAGGCCTGCTGCAGCCCAGGCAGGCTCCCATGCCACAGGCCATGACACTTTCGACAGATACCTGACAGGGGATCCCCTTGAGCTTGCATATGGCGCTTACTCCTGCCATCATCGGCTCCGGACCACAGCTATATACAATGCATCCGTTGGGCAAATTCACTGATTCCATTACTCCGGTAACAAAACCATGATATCCCAGGGATCCATCATCCGTCGCCAGATGTGTATTCAGTCCGAACTCTCGAAAATCACTCAACAAAGGCTCAATTTCAATTTTTTCACGTGCGCCAAGGATAAGCATGTCCTTACTGCAGTCTTCTTTCAACCTGGAGTTTTCTTTAACGAGAAACAGCAACGGAGCTATTCCAAGACCACCCCCGATAATCACGGAGGGAGCTGACGTGTCAATGCGATATCCTTGCCCCAAGGGGCCGAAAACTGAAAGTGTTTCACCCGGTCTGTGATGGGCGAGAATATCGGTTCCTCTTCCAACAACTTTGAAATAGATTTGTATCAAACCTTCATCACTTGTCTGATGGATGGAAAAAGGCCTTCGCAGCAGGGGGTCCTTGCCAAGACCTGTTTTTATCATTACAAATTGTCCGGGTTTAGAAATTCCGGCGATCTTCGGACAATGAAGTGTTAAACGATAGTTTTTTTCAGAAAACTGTTCAACACGAGTTACATTTGCTTTTTCCTGGTATTGTGACATAGTTAGGTTATACAATTTCAAAGATTATTGAATATCGGCCGCTACCAATAAATATTTTAACACATCTTATTTGATTATGATTACTGATCCCATCCTTGTGATGATTTCCGCTATTTTCGGAGCTGTTGTCGGCAGTTTTTTGAATGTTGTGATCCTGCGTTTACCGGATGAAAACCAATCCATTGTCTATCCAGCCTCACACTGTCCGAAATGCTCTTCTTCTCTTCGTTGGTATGAAAATATTCCGGTAATAAGTTACCTTTTCCTTCTTGGAAGATGCAGCCATTGCAAAGTTCGAATCTCCGTCCAATATCCTCTAGTCGAGTTGATGATGGCGGTTATATCTGCAGGTCTTGTATATCAATTTCAATTGTCAATCACTGCCGCAGGGTATTTTTTATTCAGTGCTGCTCTTTTAGTCATCATTGTTATAGATATTTATCACCAGATAATCCCGGATGTTATCAGTCTTCCCGGTATTGCTCTTGGCGTACTGTTCTCACTTGTGAGCGATACAGTCACCTGGCAAAGCTCTCTTATTGGAGTTCTGGCGGGAGGGGGCGTTCTCTATGCAGTAGCTCTTTTTTATTTCCTTCTTCGTAAGGTCGACGGCATGGGTGGTGGTGACATCAAACTGCTTGCCATGATCGGCGCCTGGCTTGGCTGGCAATCACTGCCTTTCGTTATCTTTGCAAGCTCCTTCAGCGGATCTATTGTAGGTCTTACGGCAATGCTCTACCAGAAAAAAGGCGGTCAGACCCGTATCCCTTTCGGTCCTTTTCTTTCTCTTTCAGCACTTATTTATACTTTTTATTCAGAAAAAATACTTTATTATTTTAATCTTTACCTCAGCGGCCAGTGGCCGTAATATTGTGCACGTCAATCTTTTTTCAAGAGTTGTTGTCCGACTCTTTTACCTTGCTCCATGGCTGAAACACCTTGCGCTTTATTATGCCCGTACCCCGGATAGTGCTTCCTAAACCATGAATTCTCTTTTCGAATCATTTTCCCTCGAAGCTGAAGGATCAACCCTACAAAACGCCATGGTTCTTTAATCGGATGATTAAAAATGATCGGTTCTAGAACTCGGGCACTGCATTTCTTTAGGTGGTATTTTAGCGTCCAATAATTCAATTTCCAGTAGGATCTACAGGATATAAAAGGAACAACCACCTTCCCCTGACATACCCGAAGCCCATATCTGTCGAGGAAATCCAGCATAGGTCCACTTGGATGGTATGACCAAGTTGGGCCGGCCAGAACTATACAATCCCAATCCAAAAAACATTGCTCACTAACCGGATGAATTTTTATCCTCTTACTGAAAAAAGTCCTAATCATCGCCGTCGCCAGGCTAAAATTAGTTTTAAAAGGAAATTCATAGGGATCTATTGGCTCCAGCCTTTCAAGAGCCACTTCAATTCCTTCGCTTTCAAGACCTTCAACAAACTTCTTCACCAGTAATCTGGTTTGTTGGGTGAAGGAATAAAAGATAATGAGAACGCGTTTCCTTTTCAATTAACCCTCAAATGTCAACGTGAACAGACGTCATAACCAGTAATCTATTGATTGTATTACTGCTGAGAACCTGCTACTCGGCTTAGTACTGCTTTATGTGGGGTGCAATTACCTTTTAACAAAAAAAAAAGCCTCCGACAAGTCGGAGGCTTTTTTAACTTTGGAACTTATATCTTGTTTAGAGAAAAGATATAAGTAGAGGGTACTCTTTTAAAAGCATTTAACACTAGGATTCGACTTCATGTTCTACACTTACTGCGATTTTATACAGCACCGTAACCAGTAAAAAGCCGGTAGCCCAAATTCCCAGGGTAATACCTATTTCGTTAGCAGTCGGATAATATTCTACAATATCATGCAACGGAGTTACAGCAAGCCCACCCATGACAAAACCCAGCCCTTTATCCAGCCAAAGGGCAATAAAAACCATGGCACACCCAAGACCTATTAAAAGCTCAGAATATACTTTTCGAACCTTCAAATAGGCAAACAACCCGAGTCCAGCAAAGAGAAGCAAAACGGAACTCCACATGAAGGGTACGAGATTATTGTATACATGGCCATGATGTTCAAGACCGAAAAACAAATACTGTAGAGCATGTATGTGGCCGGGAATATTTGAATAGTAGCCAACGAAAAATTCAAGCCCAACAAAGAAAGCGTTTATCAGAGCTGCGTACATAATGATGGTCGTCAGCTTATTGATTGCCTCTTTACCGGCATCAAAATTAGCAACTCGCTTCATGATCAAACAGGCAATTATGATAAGAGCAGGACCAGCGGCAAAAGCCGAAGCGAGAAAACGGGGTGCGGTAATGGCAGTCAACCAAAAATGTCGACCAGGCAACCCCATGTAGAGCATTGCAGTTACGGTATGAATTGAAACTGCAAAGGGGATGGAGAGATAAACAAAGGGGTAGACCCATTTCGGTGGTTTTACCTGTTTACGTTCTGCAGTCAAGATTACCCATCCGCAAATGACATTAAGACCAAGATAGCCAAGCAAAACTACCATGTCCCAAAATAGCATGGAATTAGGTGTTGGGTGCAGGATCATATTCAGTCCGCGCAATGGCTGTCCGATATCGGCCATAATAAACATCAGGCACATTATGATTGCAGATATTGCGAGGAATTCACCTAAAATAGTAAGTCTGCCGAATGTTTTATAATTGTGGAGGTAATAAGGAAGCACCAGCATCAACCCTCCGGCCGCAACACCAACCAGAAAGGTAAATTGTGAAATGTACAATCCCCAGGACAGATCTCGCCCCATACCTGTCAAGTACATTCCGAAATGATACTGCCTAAGATAACAAATTGCTCCGACGGCTATGAATGCACTTAAAAATGCCAGCCACATCCAGTAGTTAGAGTTGCCTTTTAATACTTTTTCAATCATGACTCCCTCACACTATGTAAAAGACTGACGGTTTGGTTCCAAGGGAAGGTTTCCTTTGGATAGTATGCTGCTGGTCAAGGATCTGCCTGATTTCTGAGTTCGGATCGTTTAAATCACCAAAAACAATCGCTCCGACTTCCTTGACAGCCTCAAGACATGCAGGCTCCAGACCGAGCGCGAGTCGTTCGGCACAGAAATTACATTTCTCGACTACACCGCGCATTCGGGTTGCAAATTTAGCATTATATTCCTTAATGTATGGCCTCGGATCCATCCAGTTAAAACTTCTCGCACCATAGGGACAACCCATCATACAGAATCTGCAACCAATGCATCGATGGTAATCCATAGCCACGATGCCATTTTCCTCAAGCTTAAAAGTTGCTTTGGTCGGACAAACTCTTACACAGGGCGGCTCATCGCAATGATTACACAAAATCAGAAAGTTATTTTCCTTGGTTGTTTGAGACGCATGGTAGGCAGAATGCTCAGGGAAACCATTCTCAAAAGGTGTATCCCAAATCCATTTTATCTCATTTTTGGTGCTGTCAATCTCAGGCACGTTATGAACCTTATGGCATGCAGCTGTTGCTTTTTCCATCAGATCCGGGCGCCCATACAGCTTGCGCATATCAATGAGCATGCCCAGCCGTACTCCGGCAGGTTCCTCTATTGCATCATGGCTTTCTATTTTGTGAGCATCAGTTGCCGCAGCCTTTGCTGCTGAAGCGAGAACAGGGGAGGAGCTTAACTGGACTACCACCGGAGCACTGATCCCGGCGAGCGCCGTTGCCCCTGCAATCTTTAAAAATTTCCTTCTTTGCTTATCCATTAGTGTGTCTCCTTCTTTGTCGCCGCTACGGTAGGAGTCAGATGACATTCCCAGCAGTAGGGTTTGACAGATACATATTCATGACAGGAATCACAAAATTGTTCTTTATTTGTGTGACACTCCATACACGCCATCTGCAAACCTTTTCGATATTCCTTACCTGCTACAGTGACTGCAACGCGGTCACCTTCACGCAAAACATCATCACGCCATTCATTGAGCATGACCATGTGACTCGCACGCATTTCATCAACCGGTGCGACACACTGTTTTTCTCCGCCAGGTGGCAATTCTGTTTTCGGTACGGTGCTTGCCGTCGAGAATGCATTAAACCAGAGCGGGAAAGTTACAAACAGGACGAATATAATCAATCCCGGTATTATTGTTCCTTTGTTGTACATTAGGTTCACTCCTATGTTCTGTTCAGGATATTTTATAGCATTGTGCGGAGGCCATCATCGAGTTCAGCACGGTTCTCATTTTTTAAGACAAGCGCATTGGCAACAAGCTCGGTGACTCCGCAAACCCTGACTCCGGGATTCCAGTAGTCCATAAGTGATGTCAGTGTTGCCCTGTCAATCGCACAAACACATGACAACATATTCACATCATGTTTATCGTGAACATATTTAACAGCATTGGCACGCGGCAATCCTGAACGCATTCTCAATTCCATGATTTCATCGGTATTGAGTCCGGTTCCCGAACCACAACAGAAGGTCTGTTCGCGAATAGTATTCTCTGGCATTTCAACCCAGTCAACAACATGATCCAGAATATAACGAGGTTCATCAAGAAGCCCCATCGCCCTGGCAGTATTACAGGAATCATGATAAGTCGCCTTGACATGGCTGTTACGGCTTTTATCGAATTTCAGCTTGCCATGTTTGATAAGGTCGGCAGTAAACTCACTGATATGAACCATTTTAGCAGATGATGCATTTTCAAAAACAGTACCAGTAATCGAAGATACAGGCTTTTCGAGGAAATCTGCAGGACCATTCATGGTATCCATATACTGATGGATAACCCTCCACATATGACCACACTCACCGCCAATTATATATTTAACACCTAATCTTTTTGCTTCTGCATACATTTTGGCGTTGAGCTTCTTCATTGTCTCATTATTGGTAAAGAGACCGAAGTTGCCACCTTCCGAGGCATATGTCGACCAGGTGTAATCCAAACCGATTTCTTCAAAGAGAGTGAGGTATCCCATAGCTGTATACAGCCCCGGCTCAGCAAAAACATCTGCTGATGGAGTAATGAACAATACCTCCGCACCCTTTCTGTTAAAACTAATGTTTGGTCTGACACCGGTAAGAGACTCGACATCATCTACGAGAAATTCAACATTGTCTTTAAAGGTATGCGGCTGCAGGCCCATATGATTTCCGGTACGGTTGGAATTGGAAGCCGGCTCCATAATCCAGTTGATGCCCACTCCGACCAAATGCAGGAGTTCACGCAACATCATGGTAACTTCAGCCGTATCTATTCCATATGGACAAAAGACCGAACATCTGCGACATTCCGTACACTGATAGGAGTACATGAACCACTCCTTCAGAACTGCAGCAGTCATCTCTCTTGCGCCGGCCATTTTCCCAAGAATCTTGCCGCCCAACGTAAAATCGTTACGATAGACCGATCTGAGAAGTTCAGCCCGCATCACAGGCATATTTTTTGGATCACCTGTACCTAGGAAAAAATGACATTTATCCCCGCAGGCACCGCAACGGACACAGCAATCCATAAAAATTTTCAGAGACCGAAATTTATCAAGACGTTCTTTAAGACCTTTCAGTATTATGTCCTTCCAGTCTTCAGGCAGCTTCCAATCTTCATCTTCCGGTGACCATTCACGGGCATTTGGAAAACTTAAACCGGACTGACTATCAAGATAGGCAACCTTTTCGGACTTGGCAGGGTA
>JBARUR010000309.1:0-2881 GCA_049645845.1 Desulforhopalus sp.
CCTTTGAGGTTCAGCAGTTTTCAAAAATGAAATTATGAAAGCAAATTCACAGAGTACATTGTCACAGCATTCTATGATTTTCAATCAGGATACAGTCAAAAAAAGTCTTTTTAAATCCCCTCTTTTCTGCGATATCAGCGAAAAAGAGGTCGAACATATCATCGCTGTTGGCCGCTATCTAGAATTTGAGAGAGGTCAAAATATCTGCATACAGGACGCTAATGACCGTCAATTCTGTTTCGTCATATACGGTGAAGTTGAACTAAGCTTATATAGGGATGGCAACCAGATTGTTGTCAGCCACATTGGCCCAGGGGGCCATTTCGGTGAAACCTCTCTATTAACCGGCAACAGTGACAACCTAAAAGTCTCAGCTCTAACCGACGTAAATATAATCTGCTTCGATGAAGACGCCTTTAACTCAGCTCTATTGGTCAACGACAAAATTCATCGGCAATTAAGTATTGCCCTGGCCAAACGTTTGCAGATTTCTTTCCATGATCATGCAATTGCTCTGGCCAAAACCAAGAATTTCCGTAATCTCACCGAGCATTATCTGGACCCAACTTTTTTTGTGGATTCGGGATCATCAGTGGTGGCTGGTAATTGTTCTCCGGTTAAAAGCAGAGAGGCTCAGCTGTCGGAATCATCTCTTGCTCGACAAAGCAGGAAAGCGGTTAAGCTATTTAGCAATAACTTAGCGCCGGTTCTTCTATCAGGCGAGACGGGAACCGGACGGCGAATGGTCGCTTATGAAATACATCGCGCCAGCGCTTGTAAAAACGGTTCTTATTCTGAATTCGATATTCGCAATATCGATCCTTTTCAACTGGAAACAGAGCTTTTCGGAAGTGGCGTAGAATCTTTTGCTTTTGCGCAGATCGACCGGAGAGGTGTCTTCAATCGATTAAAAGGCGGAACTGTAGTTCTGTATAATGCAGAGTACATGGAACCGGACACACAAAGGCAACTTTCCGTAATAATAAGGAAAACCATTTCCGGGAACATAAATGACCACTCCCGGATCATTCTCATCTGCAAAGATCTTCCCCGACAGAAAGACGGCCATAACAGATTGCTTCCTGCTCTGTATGCTTTGGTTGCAAATCAGCATTTTCGGCTCTCCCCCTTGAGGGAGCATCGAAGGGATATTCCACGATTGGTGCAGTATTATCTTGAACGTTATAGTGTGCAATATGGAAAAACCATCAATAAAATTGACGATCATACTCTTGGTATGTTCATAAACTACGATTGGCCGGGAAATCTTACTGAAATGAGCAGTGTCCTGCAAAGAGCAGTTATTCTCTGCAAAAACTACGAACCCATTAACGACAAAATTCTTTTGGGAGTGCCGAAATCTGAAGGAAAATGGGAATTCAATCTCCTCCGGCTAAAAGCAGTTCGATCCTTCCTCTCCAATTCACTCTTTCCCGTTCTGCCCCGGGCAGTTGTTGGATTTTTCTTCGTACTTGTCCTCGCACTCTTGTTTTTTGGGCCAACCACTGCAGAAGAAAATCTAGGCCTCACTCTCAGTTGGGTTGTGGGTTGGCCCCTGCTCATTTTTTCCTTCTTCTTCCTGGCTCGCACCTGGTGCAGTATTTGCGGGCTTTCCGTGCCGGGTTGGATTGCACAGGCAGTCCTCAAACCTGGGCGACCGACTCCCCATTTAATCAGAAAATATTCCGGTTGGATAATGACTTTTCTTTGCATCTTCCTCTTTTGGATCGAAACCGCTTTTGATGCCTATCACTCTCCGCGGCTGACCGGATGGATTATTTTCTCCATTACTATGAGTTCTCTTTTCTTCAGTATGTTTTTCAAACGAAGAGTATGGTGCCGCTATCTCTGTCCATTGGGAGCAATAAATGCTCTGTTTGCCATGCCTTCTATTGTGGAACTGCGGTCCAATACACATATGTGCATGAATCGCTGTATCGACCACCTGTGTTACATTGGCAGCGAAAAGACTGCCGGTTGCCCAATGTTCCGACATCCGTTCCAAGTAGATAACAATCGGGATTGTATTCTTTGTGGTCAATGCATAAAGAATTGTAAACTCAACTCAATTCACCTTAACTTACGTCTGGCACCACAGGAACTTTGGAATTTACAGTTGCCGCGCCTGGAAGATAGTGTTCTTGTGGTAAGTCTGGCAGCTATTTTTTTTCCTTTTGCTATTAACCAAAAATTTCCTTCTTTTATCCAGACTTGGGCCGGAACTCTCAATGAAACAGGACTTCCTCATAACCAGGCTCTCGCTTCAAGCACCATTTTCTTTTCTTGCATTATCATTTACCTGAGCGGCTATGCGATTATGTCGCAATTCATGGCACGACTCACTAACAATGATTGGAAAACAACTGCCTCTATCCTAGGCTATGGCATGATTCCGCTAGTGCTTGGTGCATTCATGTCAGCTCATTTGGAAATTTTTATAGGCGGTCTTTGGCTGTTGTTTGCAAACCTGCGTGACATATTGGGTATCGATGGTGCTATAACTCCGATCCGAATTATAAGTCCGGATGCTACCTTTGTACTCCAGATCATTACAGTTACAGGAGGACTGCTTGCCTCACTTTATGCATCTCAGCGTATAGTGAAACGCTTGTTGGTAGATCGTCAATACTCGCCGAAGATGTTCGCTCCTCCCGCTATATTTCTCTGTATTTCGGCAATTGCATATCTCGGTTTTGCATGAAGTTATCATTGCAAATGCAGGCGAATTGTTATCAGAGCCTCCTATTATTGAAAAAGCAGATATTCTCGCCGTAAAGCTGCCGAAATAGTAACAGCGAACGTAAAGATTCCTTCTTAATCCGGATGCCCCAATTTTATCTGTAATTCGTATTCTCCTGATTCTTCACCCCTGTTAATTGAG
>JBARUR010000310.1:0-11146 GCA_049645845.1 Desulforhopalus sp.
ATTGCAGCAGTAGCTTTACGATCAAACACAGGCTTACCGAGAAAGTGAATTATGCCCTTATCGGTAGCCAGACTCCGAACCAAAATCTGTGCAAGTGTCGATTTTCCCGAACCGGACCTGCCGACAAGAGCAACCACCTCGCCACGACGAACATGGAGATCGATTCCGTTAAGCGCCCTTATCTTCTCTTGGCCGAGACAGAAATTCTTATAGATGCCACTAGCCGAAAGAACCGTTTCAATTCCACCCTTATGGCATGCAACGCGCCATCCGCTTTTCTTTTCCATGAGATCAGGCGTGACGGTTGTACAATGCTCTCCCAACTGACAGCAGCGCTCGGCAAAGCCGCAGCCCATTATGGTTTCATGCCGTGGAGGAGCACCGGGAATTCCCCATAAATCTTTATAGGGGAATAGTTCCGGGGCAGAGTTTATCAGGCCGCGGGTATATGGATGAAGCGGCATACGCATGACATCGTCAGTTTCACCCTCCTCGACTATCCTCCCTGCATACATGGTCAGAAGCCGCCCGGTAAGGCGACGAACAGCCTGCAGATTATGGGAAATCAGAATCATCGAGAACCCTAATGAATTTTGCAGGCTTTCAAGGAGATCGAGAATTGCTTCACGGCTGTCGGGGTCAAGTGAATTGGTAGGTTCATCGACAATCAATAATTCGGGTTTGCAAACCAGGGCCATTGCAATCAAGACCCTTTGACGCATACCGCCGGAGATCTGATGGGGATAGGCGGCCAGCCATTTATGATCGAGACCGGTTAATACCAGCATTTCTGCACCCCGCTCCCTTGCTTCGTTTACAGGCAGACCAAGGTGGGTTGTCATTGGTTCGGTTAGTTGCTCGCCCACAGTTAATACAGGATTAAGAATCTCCAGACTGTTCTGAAAAACCATTGCCATATGGAGCCAGCGAAAGTGTCGGCGAGCACTTTCAGGCATGGCCGAAAGATCGTTGCCGTGGAAAAGCACCCTGCCGGAAACCGCAGCACCGCGAAGCAAGCCCATGATACCTAGCGACAGGGTGGTTTTGCCACATCCCGATTCGCCGATAATACCGATACTCTCCCCGGCGTTAAGTGAAAATTTAATGTCGCTTACGGCGGGCAGCAACCGACCGTTTTGCTGATAGAGTACTGAGAATTTTTCAACTGAAAGCATCAGTTTCTCCTCATTCTTGGATCGGCTATTGTTTCCAGGTTCCTGCCGAGAAGCGCGAGTGCTGTCACCAACAGGGTGAGTGCCAGCCAGGGGAAAACCAGCCACCATTTCCAGAAATCTGTATAATAAATCCCTTTAAAACTTAAAGCATTGTGCATAATCAGCCCCCAGGAGCGGGAAGTCGGATCACCGAGACCGAGAAAGGACAGACTCGCCTCGGCGACAACGGCTCGTCCTGCCAAACGGATCATTCCGAGTGCTGCAAGAGGCATAATCTCCGGCAGAAAATGTCGACGCATCAGATACCTGGTGCCAGCACCATACATTTCGGCGGCTTTAATATAGCGGCGTTCCTTCAAAGTCAATACCCGGCCACGGACGATACGGGCAGTGGTAACCCAGGAAAAGGCGGAAAGTACTATAATGATGGTGATGACGCTTGGACCGAAAAAAGCTGCCAGCACGATCATTATCGGCAGATCGGGCAAAACGAGGATGATATCGATCAGTCTCATAAACAGGCGATCGGTCAATCCGCCCAGATAACCGCAGGCAATGCCTACAACCGCGCCGCATATACAGGAGATAATGGCAGTAGCCGCACCCACCACAAGACTGATCCGGGCACCATAAGCGATCTGGGCCCAGAGATCCACTCCGAGTTCATCCGTGCCCATAGGATGGGAGATAGAGGGAGAAGACAGAGCCTGACCCGAGCTTATCCGGTGCGAATGATCACAGAGCAATGGCGCTGCCACGGCTATGGCTGTCATCGTAACCAGTATCATCAACGCACTTTTCCCCCCTCCTGAAAGGTGCCTCCAAAGCAAAAAAACTTTGCTTTTCTGTCGAGATACCGGCATGACCGGTTTAACCAGCTCGATAGTCTTCATGATTGAGCCTCATTCGACTCGCCAATCCTCGGATCAAGACGTCGATAAACTCTGTCAGCGAGAAAATTTGCCGACAGGACAGTTAAAGTAACCAGCAGAAAGATTCCCTGGATCACTGGATAATCATGGACCAGTACCGACTCGCGCATAAGATGGCCGAGCCCCGGATAAGCAAAGACATTTTCAACCAGAATAGCGCCTCCTACCAGGCCGCCAAGACTTAAGAAAACCCGAGTGACCACAGGAACCATGGCATTACGCAGGCTATGACGCAGAAGGATTCTCGTCGGCGAAAGACCTTTGGCTCTTGCAGTCCGGACATAATCCCTGGTCAGCACCGTGGTCATTGCATTTCTTGCCAGCAGGTACATGGAGCCGGTTCGAACCAAGGTCAAAGTCAACACCGGCAGGACCGCATGATGGGCTATATCCATGATCTGCTCCCAATACCCCGAGTAATTGGCGAAGTGAGTCATCGCCCCCGACAAAGGAAAAAGCCTGAGACCGGCAGCGAGAAAAAAGAGCAGCACCAGGCCGAGCAGGAACGCCGGAATTTCGGCCACGACAATCATCGACGGATAGAGCAGCCGGTCGAGATTTCTGCCCCGATAGGCTGCGCTGATGCTTCCTAACAGGCAACCGGCAAAAGTACTGAGAAGAACCGCCGAGAGAACCAGCAGAAGAGTCCATGGCAGACGGCTGGCCAGGATGGTTGACACTTTATGGTTATAGTAGATGGAATAGCCAAGATCGCCCCGGACAAGAGCGAAAAGCGAAGCCGCATATTGGATATGCCATGGTCGATCAAGGCCGTATTGCTGACGATATGCCTCCACCTGATCAGGGCTGAAACGGGCTATTTCCCCGCCATGATCAGCAGAAAGATAGAGAAAAGGATCACCCGGCATCAGCCTGGGAAGGGCAAAATTCAGACTGACCACCACAAGGATGGTAAGAAGATAATCAAAAAAGCGCTTACCGGGATATCCCATTTCTTATCCTTTTGTTCTCAACCTGCTCGATCTACCTGATCGCCGCCGGTCCCGATCTCTCAAGAAAGGACAGCTTGCTGTGCTGCAGGGAATGATGGTCAAACATATTCATCCAGCCGTCGTATTTTAACGGACTGTACATGGTGAATCCGGCGGTGTAGTAGAGTGGAATCTCCGGAACCAGTTCCTCCGCCATTTCCTGAATATTTCCGATCAGTTGCCCCCGCTTCCCAGGGTCAATTTCAACAGCCTGACGATGAAGAAGATCCATAAGTACCGGATCATCCACTCCTCCAAACCCCGAAGCAGAAGGAGATTCACTTTGTGCAAAAACATCCCCCGATAAATGGGAAACCAGATAATCGGCATCACCACCCCATCCACCATGGCCGATGATGGCAAGTTGGTATTCCTGCTTGCGAACCCTGACATCCCGGGTTTTGCCGTCGACACTGCGGATGGCAAGTTCAATACCTGCTTCCCCCAATCGCTGGCGGATGAGCTCGGCCATCCTGACTTCCTGACTGCTACAGAGGAGCTCAAGGGCAAAGAGACTGCCATCCGGCAGAAACCTGATTCCTTCGCTGTTTTTTTGAGTAAAACCACTCTGGTCCAGCAAAGCCCCAGCCAGCCTTGAATCAAATAAGTATTGACGCATTTTTTTAGCAGCCATGATATGGTCGGGAGGGAGAATACCCAGGCTACCGGGAACCGCCGCACCTCTTTCTATCTTTTCCACCAGCTCGTCACGGTCGATTGCATATGCCAAAGCCTGGCGTACCTTTACATCCTGCAGCAGCTCCTGTTTCGTTATGTTCATCAGCAACCGGTATCCCCAGAAAGCCGGATTCTTTATGATTTTATTATCAGGATCGTCGGCAAAACGCGGCAGGACATCGGGAGCTACTTCTATCATGTCCAGTTCGCCATTTTCATAGGCAAGGATAGGTTCGCTCACAGGAACAAATTCGATAAAGTCCACCCGCTGTTTCGGTCCCCAATAATCTTCATTGGCTTCAAAACGATAAGTGCCGTGCTCCTTGCTGTAGTGTGTCAACCGATAGGGACCGCACCCGATAACCGCTTCCGGGGTGATAAATTCTTTTGGACGATCAACTTTTTCCCAGATATGTTTTGGGATAATTCGGGTTCGGCCGATATTGTCGAGCATCACCGCCTGCGGCTTTTTCATTCGTACCGTCACCGTATTCCCCTCGGCTGTCACTGCCTCCACTGCCTCATGAATATAAGACCAGGTGGCGGCATGACGGTTGGCATAATCGAGAGAAAACACCACATCTTCAGGTGTAAGAGGAGTTCCGTCCTGCCAGCGAATTCCCTGACGAATCTGGAAACGATAGACAAGCCCTCCCTCATCGATCCGATAACTTTCTGCCAGCCATGGAATCAGTCCCTTTTCATCCCGCTCCAGCAAACTGTCAAAGATAAGAGCCATTTTGAATCCACCAGGGCCTCTGGGATAATGGGTAAAAGGTGAAGGATAGCCCCAGTCGCTGCCTTCTAGACGGATGACAAGAGCAGGTGCATCACTCTTCAAAAACTGGTCGGCATCGCTATTCTCCGTTACCTCCCGGTTTTTTTGGTCACAGGCGGTCATCAGCATACAAAAAGTCAACACCAGTAAGAGCTTGACAGTTATGGCCTCAACTCTGTCGCTGATAGTGATTAATTGTTTATGTGTTGCCATCGCAAATCCTTCATGTTTATGAAACAGGTTAGTATTCTATTTTTACTTTCTTTTTCTCCATAACCGGGATCAGAAGGCAAATGATGCCTTAACAATGGCCGAAAAAGGCGGACCGGCGTAGTAACTCGCTGTGCCGCCCCGACTATCGTCGGAAGCGGTAATGACCGAGATATATTCCTTATCGAGGATATTGTTCAGCTCCAGAGAGAGTTTGATAGACTTGCTGGATAAAACATTCTCCAGGATATAGCTGACGGTGAGATCTACCAGGGTGTAGGAGTCAATTTTTTCCTGGTGTTCAGCGTCACCGTAGCGATCACCGGTGAATCGCACAGAAGGGATGATTTCCAGCTTGTTCCAATTAAATATCAGCCCACTCCGGACCATCCATTTAGGCGTGTCCACCACCTGATTATCCTTGGCTTGCAGGGTGCGCCCCTGATAGGTCAGATCATCGTCATATTCAAGAACGGTATAGGTCGGATTGACAAACAGGGTCAGGTTGTTGCCCAGAAAAAAATTGGTCTCCAGATCAAGGCCGTAGCCGGTTGCCTCACCAGCATTTTGATTGTAGCTGAGGTCGACTCGCGGATCGTAGACCGTGACCATCAGGTTGCGGTGCTTACCAAAGAACACGGTCGGAGCGATTTCAAACCATGGAGTGGTAACCCGTATGCCGAGATCGAAGTTGTCCGACTCTTCGATATCAAAGCCTTCAAAGAGATCGTTCAAGGTAACTCGGGCCGCTATAAAGGTCGGCCGGTTGGTGTTGTACAGGTTGACCAGGGGCATATACCTATACGGACGGATGAAATTTTTACCGTAGCTGGCATAGGTGGTAACGTTGTCGCTGAATCGATACCCCAGGCCGATTGTCGGTAGCCAGATGTCATAGGTCTCTTCCTCCCGGTCAAGATCCGGTGCCCGTTGTGGTGTGAAATTTGGCGGCGGAGAAACGAACCCCTCGCTGGCCGAATCTTCAAAGCGGAAGTACTTCAGGCCGGCCTGCCAGTCAAATTTTGCCAGTGATCCGGCGAATTTGACATAAGGGCTGTGAATCCGGGTATCACCGCTGGTTGCAAATACCCCATAACCCTGAGATACCAGGTCACCTGAAGTGATGGCAAAGTTTTCCGAAGAGATGTTCATCTCTGAATTTTCAAAAAGATAGCCGACCACCGAGGTGAGCCATTTGCTTTCGAGCGTACCCTCGGTAATGATTCCGGTGCGGTCGATATCGCGGTCGCGCTTCTGAATCCTGCCGCCGGCAGAAGTGACACCCTGGTATATCTGGGTATCCTCACTTGCGTAGTAGGGTTTGAAGTCGATGCGCAATCGATCCGTGGGGGTGATGGAAATCAGGCTAAGCAGGTCGGTATTGGTATAACTGCCTTTGTTGTAGTCGTAGTAGAAAATATCCTGCACCGCAGTCCCTGTCCTGCCGCCATTGTAGTCCAGTTTGTAGTTAGCGGAGAGATTTCTTACCTGGGTATAATTGAGCGGACGAAACAGATTTTGGTCAAGGTCGTTGTAATTCACCCAAACCTTGATATCCATTTTTTCCCCAACCGGCTGGGAGAACATCAGGTTGGCGTTATTACGCGGTCCGATCTCGCCCGGTCCTTTCCACTTGTCGGACTCGGAGAACGAATACGATCCGGAAAATCGTGTGTCGTTCGAACCAAGAGAACCGGAGTCAAGGCGCAAAAAAGTACGCAGGTAGGAATCGGTTCCCAGGCTCTGCGAGAACCGCGCGCCGAATTGCTCTTCGGGCCATAGCGGCCGCAGAACTATTGCTCCGCCCCTTGAGCCGACACCTGTACCGATATCGCCGGGAACCGCTCCCTTGTAAACTGAGATCGTTTGAATATTTTCCATATCGTAGAGGTAATCCCTCGGTCCTATGGGATTACCTCCGTAGTTGGGAATACCTTCCAGGGTCAGCGCCCCGAGAGAACCGCGTACGCCCCGGACTCTGATATTGCGCTGCTCGGCGGAAAGCCCATAAGAATCGGCGCTTTCAACATGTACACCGGGTAATATGCTCGCCGCTTCCCAGACGCTGGTGGCAGCAGGAGATCCCAGAGTTTCAATGCCGCGCGCGGTAATTTCGGTGCCGGTGTACACAGTTTCCCCGGCCTGCCGGGTCGGTTTGAGGATTCGCTCGGAGCGTACGGTGAGATCCTCAATGACCACCTCTTCGGCGTACACCGGACCGGGCTGGACCATCAACATCATCGTCGAGACCAGTACGATGGAATAAACTGCGCAGATGTTTTTTCTGGCTATTTTAAAGAGCGAGGCACTCACTTGCTTTAAGGTCATTCTCTTTCTCCGTAATAAATATTTGCAATTCGTGTTCCGTTAAGCGCTGGCAGTATCTGCACAGGGCGCGTTCTCTTGGTGACTCTGTTGCTTTTTATTCGGATATTAAAAAGTAGCCGTCGCGCTAGGGCGGCTTATCCTATCCTGTTCGTAGGTCGCCTGAAGCTTCGCATACTCTGCCATCTGCCGGGCGCGGTCTTGTTGTTTGCCTGCACCAGACTCCGCGGTGATATGATAGTACCGCGCGGCGTCCTTATAATTACCACTCGTATACAGCAAATCGGCTTTCAGCATTGCAATTTGGGCAGACATAGCGTCCTCCGGAAATTTGTCAAGGATGGCCAGTGCCTGATCCGCCTGATCCATCTGCTGCAGGGCAATAATCAGATTGGTCAGGTTCCGGGATGACTTTTTAGCATTGAGAATCGTTTCGTAGAGCGGTGCGGCTTGCTGCGGTATGCCGAGATGCAAATAGAGGTCGGCGGCAAGCTGTACCTCCTGCTCCGACAGCGGGTCCAGGTAACCGGTAATTAACAGGCCGCTGAGAGCTGGCTGATATTTGTTTTGTTGAAGATGGATATGAACGAGAGCCCGCCACCACTTGGGTTCTGTGGGTACTTGTTCAATGAGCCGATTGGCAAGGCCAAGAGCCTCTTTCTCCATATTAAGCTGCAGATATTGGTGCAAAAGGATTTCCTGCCATTGCATCTGCTTTTCTCCGCTATAGACTTCGGCAAGATTTCGGATGTGGGGCAGTGCTCGCTTGTGTTTATCCGCCGCTATGAGGGCGTGAACCAGATTTTCATCCCATTCGGGACGAAAATCATTGACGTGTGCAGCCAGCAACTGTTCAAAAACAGTTATGCTTTGGTCGTTCTGCTTGGCAAGGAGATGGGCCACTGCCGAAAAATAGAGGTACTCCGGGTTCTTATCCGGTGCCAAGTCGTAGGCCTGAGCAAAACACCGGGCTGCCTTTGAATATTCGTGGAGTTCGTAATACGATTTGGCCAGATTCAGCTTGGCTGCAAGGAGTTTCGGATTTTTCTGTAAGGCACGTTCAAAGGCATTGGCAGCCTGTTGAAATTTATTGTCAAACAGGTAACAGGTACCGAGGGCCTGATAAACCTCGGCATGAAGACACCCTTTTTTGTCCTTTTTCCCTGATTTTTCCGATGGAGCCTGAGCCTGGAAGTCGATTAGCAGAGCAATGGCCCCTGCATAGTTTTTATCATTCATCAACTTGCCGGCCTTGACCAAAACAACCCTGGCTGCGCCTGGAATATCTGTTTTGCCCTGCTCGGCAAAACTCCGGTCGGAAATGAAGATTGTAAAAAGAACAATCAAACAACTCAATTTGATGCAGTTGCGCAGAAACATCCAGAGTAAATATCCGAGTCTCATATTATCCCTCCCGGCCATCTTTCTTTTCAGTCCAGTTTAAAGCGGACAGTCGTCTCCGCCCAGGTTTTGACAGGAAGTCCGCCGATTGTTGCCGTCTTGAATTTCCATCCGGAAACAGAGCGGATAACCGCGTCATTAAAGATGCTTCTCGGTTCGCTGTCCTCAACCGAAACGTTTTCGACACTGCCATCCTCATTAACGATAAAACGAACCCGAACCCATCCTTCGGTCCCCCTGCTTTTTGCAGACATCGGGTACACCGGAGGAATTCGGACCAATGCAATCAGCGGCGTGTCAAGATCACCGACGGAAAATATATCGACCAGGCTGTCAAATCGGGTTAGCGGTACCACCGGCAGGTCCAGCGTTTGTGGTCCGGCGGGTAATCGTGGATTGTCCTCAAAAGGCAGAACCAGCTTCGTCTGTACCGGTTTCTGAGGAGCTTTTTTTGCTGGTTTCTGTAATGGTTTCGGCGGCGGTTCCGGAGGCTTTTCCGTCACTCGTGCGATCTGATTTTCCGGCTGCTTGAGACGAATAACGTTGATAGGGAAAGCCATTGGTTCCAGGGCAGATACAGCAGCGTTTCTGGTAAGAAGAGAAGGCATCAAGCCAAACATGCCAAGGTTAATGATTAAGGCTACAACCAGAAATCCAATGCGCTTTAGCCACTTACGCAAGGAAGCGGGAAGCATACTTTCCGGTGAAGAGAGAAGGCAGTCCATTTTTCGCTCTTATTCTGCCTGCGGCAGTTTCGCCGCCAGTGAGACATTGTGTGCTCCCGCCATCCGGCAACCGTCCATGACCTGAATGGCAGTGCCGGTCGCGCTCGCTTTGTCGGCAACCACCACCACCGAGCCCTCACGATTTTCCGCCAGCGCTCGTTCGACATTGGCCCGTACCGCCCGAACGTCAACTTCCCTGTTTTCGATATAGATATGATTTTGTTCGTCAATACCAATAAGTATCGTGGCTTTTTCGTGAGTTACCGCCGTTGCGGCGGTCGGCCTGCTGACTTCAATGCCGGTCTCCTTGACAAAACTGGTAGTAACCAAAAAAAATATCAGGAGGATAAAAACCATATCGATCAGCGGAGCCATATTCAGTTCCACTGTCGAACGATTTGCGCGTCTGGACGCGGTGATGTTAAGCATCGGTTTTTTCCTTGATTCGATTCAGTTATGACAACTGCCGTTTTAAGTAGAGACCTGCAGCAGCAATCCTTTTACTCAGATTACGCACCCGGCGATCCAAAAATCCTTTCATATACAGTCCGGGGATTGCCACCTGCAAACCGGTCTGGGTTGTAATAAGTGCTTCCGAGATACCACCCGCCATGGCCTTGGCATTGCCGGTGCCAAAAACTGCGAGGACATCGAAGGTGGAAATCATGCCGGTTACGGTACCAAGCAGGCCCAACAAAGGAGCAATCGCCGCCAGCACACCGATTACCGAAAGATTGCTGAACAGGGAACGATTCAGGCATATGACGGTTTCGTCAAGAATATGGCAATCCATCCTGTTATCACCGCTGCGTGCTCCGATAAACCTGCCAACCAGCACGGAAACAGCACCGTCGTACTGCCTGGGATCTGGGATCAACCCTTCCTGGACATGCTGCCATGCCTCCTGAGAACTCATGCCCTTGCGGTTCAGACGCCGGAAAAAGAGCACACGTTCGACTATCAGCAGCCACATAACAATACTTATTGCAGCGAGTGGCCACATGACAAGGCCCCCCGCATGCATGTAATCACCTAGTCGCAACCAGCCGCTGTAGAGGTATTCAGTTGCCGGCATAGCTCTGTTTATGAACAATATTGACCAGGGCTACAGCCTTTTCTTCCATCTCGGCTATGCGATTATCGACTGTCCGGTTAATCAGGGTATGAGCCAGCATGATCGGGATAGCCACCGACAGTCCGAGCATGGTTGTCACCAGGGCAACCGAGATCCCGCCGGACATCATGCGCGGATCACCGGTACCGTGCTGGGTGATGACATAAAAGGTGTCAATCATCCCTGTTACCGTCCCGAGCAGGCCAAGAAGCGGGGCAATGGCAGCGAGCATAGCCAGGGTCGAGAGACACCTTTCAAGAGGTGGAATTTCCCGTAAAATTGCCTCCTGCAGGCCATTTTCCATTATTTCACGCTGCATCCCGGCAAAGGCGAGACCTGCAGCCATGACGCGCGCTACCGGCTTATTGCTAAGCTGAGCACACTCCTCAACAGCTTCCTGCCTGTTCTGTTGCATTACCTGCTCCTCAACCCGCTTTGCCAGGGCGTCGGCATCAGTGCTGCGGCGATAAAGAAAGAAGACTCGCTCAATCACAATGAGTATTCCCACAACGAGAATTGCCAGAATTGGCCAGACCAGTGGTCCCCCTTTGCCGATCTGCTGCCGAAGGCTGAGGTTATTGGTCAACTGACTGAGAGCCGCGCCTCGGGAAATATCCATGGGCACCGCTTCGTGCAGGCCATCCATATATTGAAGAAGCTGTTTCTGCTGTTTCCCCGATGGCAATGTAGAAAGTGCGAAAAGTTTGCGGCCGGCCGGAGAGTAGCTTAAAAAGCCGACTTCATCGTCTATTCGATAAGCGGCGGTAAAATTTCCGATAACCAGAATTTCGGCCTCAGTCGTATTGCCTGCACGGT
>JBARUR010000311.1:0-11000 GCA_049645845.1 Desulforhopalus sp.
TACTTATAGAAGACGATGTAAAAATAGCCTCTTTTATTGAAAAAGGATTAAAGGAGGCAGGTTTTATTGTGGATCGCTGTGCAGATGGGCGGTCCGGATTGGAGTGTGCACTGACCTGCTCACACGATGCTGCTGTTGTGGATATCATGCTGCCGCACCTTGATGGTTTAAGTGTTATCGAGACCATGCGCACAAAAGATGTCAATACTCCCGTCCTGATCCTCAGCGCCAGGCAAACCGTTGACGACAGAATTCAGGGCCTGCAGCGAGGGGGAGATGATTATATGGTCAAACCCTTTTCCTTCAGTGAACTCCTGGCCAGGGTTCAGGCTCTCATCAGGCGGGATCAGAAAAATACCAGGTCGATGTTCCTGGCGGTTGGTGATCTGGAAATGGATCTTCTCAAACACGAAGTTACCAGGGGTGGTGAAAAAATTGAGCTGCCCGCCAAGGAATATTCTCTTCTGGAGTATATGATGCACAATCCGGGGAGAGTCCTGTCTAAAACGTCGATTCTCGAGCGGGTTTACGATTATGCCTTCGACCCGCAAACAAATGTGGTAGATGTGCTTGTCTGCCGATTGCGAAACAAAATCGATAAGGATTTTCAGGACAAGATGATCCATACCGTAAGAGGCATGGGCTATGTTCTTAAAGCTCAGTAAGGAGGATTTTTCCCGCTCCCGTTCAAAGAAAGCGTTGCCGGTCTTTTTTCTTCTTTGGTTCGGGGGGCTGTTGCTTGCTTTGCTGTATCTTTTTAGTGTCCGCTCCCATCTACAGGCTATTGAGCGTGATCAGACCGAACAAATGCTTGACACATATCTTGCCTCGAAAAGGTCTTCCAATCAATTTTTGGGTCTGTTCCAGCAACAGCATGACAATCTGCTGCACGGATTAGCATTTATCAGGATAATTCAGGACGGCAATCAGATGGTTGTCGTTGGTGATCAGCCGGGAATGCTAAGTTTAAAATCCCTCATCAACCTGTCGGCTGAGAGGACCGGGGTATGGGTGCCTTTGGAAACTTTGAGGAACTCAGAAAATCAGGAAGAGAAAAACTTCCTGACCATTATCATCCGAGAATATGATAATGGTGTACTCATTCAGGCCGGAAAAAACGGACGTGAAGGATTTCTGCTTTTTCAGCAGTTGATACGATCGACGGTCTTTATCCTTATCTGTAGTATTTTCATACTCTGGCCGCTTTCTCTCTATTTTGTAAAACACACTCTTTCTCCGCTGATTTCCACCAGGGAAAAAATAGCAGATCTTATTCAACGCTCAAAAACCGGATACTTGCCCGAGCATGGCAACGGTCCCGAGCTGGACAGTCTCTATGGGCAGATTAACCAAATCATCCGACAGAATCGGCAACTGGTTATGGAAATGCAGCAATCCCTTGATAATGTCGCTCACGATCTGCGAACGCCGATGACCAGGCTGCGTTCTGTGGCCGAATACGGGTTGCAGGGCGAGAATGAAACCGGGAGATTGCGGGATGCTCTTTCCGATTGTCTTGAGGAGTCAGATCGGATGCTGGCCATGTTGAAAATCATGATGAGTGTCGCGGAAGCTGAATCAGGGACGATGCGGCTTGACCTGCAGGATTGTGAAATAACTTCAACTCTGAAACAGGTCGCAACACTATACGAATACGTAGCGGAAGAACAGAAAATTAAGGTTCAGCTGGAAGTGGATAAACCGGTGTATGCATATGTGGATATCACCAGAATAACACAGGTTTGGGCTAATCTTCTTGATAATGCGATTAAATATGGCAAAGAAGGCGGATGGGTAAAAATCGAAACACAGATCATCGACAGGGAAGTGGTTGTGAAATTTTCAGACAATGGCATGGGAATTTCCGAAAATGAAAAAGACAGGATCTGGGAGCGTCTCTACCGGGGCGATCGCAGCAGGTCCCGGAAGGGACTCGGCTTAGGACTCAGTTATGTGCACGCAGTGGTTGCTGCACATAAGGGGACGGTTTCGGTGACAAGTCAATTACACCAGGGGAGTCGGTTTGAGGTGCGTCTGCCAGGTGGGTCGGGCGGGTCAGGAAGGTCAGGTAAGCACACAGGAAAAATCGCAAATGAGAGGAGAGTGATCTGAAAGACGGATATCGGGAATATAAAAATTATCGATACGAATGCCCGGACTATGCAGGATAAAATCAATCTGCCGCAGGGGAGCATGACTGGGGTGGGAAGGTACATTGGTAAGATTGGCGTTTTTCAATCCTGTAGCGGCAAGGAAAAGGTTCAGTTCCCGACTGCCCCAGAAGGTATTGAAGTCGCCGGCAATAATAACTTCCTTGTCAGTTTCCTGGGTAAGAGCGTGCAGATGTTCAAGCTGATTCTGCCGATGACGGTACTTCAGTGACAGATGGACGATGAAAATAGCGACTGCTTTTAAATCCGTTTGAATAACCAGCCGCTTGACACCCTGTTCAAAATAGTGGAACCGAAAGCTTTCCAGGTTTTGTTTGGCAAGCAGTGCATTGCACTGCTGCTTCAGAACCGGAAATCTTTGTGCCAGGGAATTATTATTGTACTTGTTTTCAACAATATAGTTGTAGCCGAGTTTTTCGGCGATGGTATGTGCCTGGCAAAAATATCCACTTCTATAGGAGCCGGAGTCAACCTCAACCAGAGCAACGATATCGGGGTTGACATTTGCGATGAAATTGATAATTCGCTGCAGATTGACCGACGTTCTTTTAAAAAAACCTGCAAAAGGCAACGGTAAATGATAGCCAAGCTTATGGCCGGTACCGTATCGTATATTGTAAAGTAATAATCGCATATTGTATGATACTGATTTGCATTATCTGAAGCAAGGCGGACTCGAAATAAATGAGCACAAACTTGTGATTTCGGAAATGCCGGTTATCGAGTAGTCTGAGCTCTTTGCTTATAATTTAGTCAAAAACGTGAGGCTGGAAAATAGTAATCCGGTCACCATATCACAAAACAGCCGGAATGATAATATGATAACAATTGGATCAAGAAAAAGTAAGCTCGCCATGTGGCAGACGGAGACCGTTGCCGATTATCTCAACGAAGCTGGAATGGAGACGCAGATCGTGTCCATGGAGACCATCGGAGACAAAAAACTGGACACTTCTATTGCCAAAATTGGCAGTAAAGGAGTGTTTACCGTTGAGCTTGAAGAGCAGCTGGCGAACGGAACAACCGATATCGCTGTCCACAGTGCCAAAGACATGCAATCCCAGTTGCCTGAAGGTTTTAGCCTTATCGCCTTCACCGAACGGGAAAAGGTTAACGATGTGCTGCTGAGTACAGACGGATCACTCGATATCGCAGACAGCACGCGACCTCTGGTTATTGGAACTTCCTCTGTTAGAAGACGGGCGTTTCTTAAACACTATTATCCCCATCTTGCAATCGTTGAAATGCGCGGAAATCTTCAGACCCGGATCAACAAAATGAAGAACGGCGACTGCGATGCTCTCATGCTGGCTTATGCAGGTGTAAAGCGTATGGGATATGGCGATATGATAGTCAAAGAGTTTGACGAACAGGAATTTGTGCCGCCGGTCGGCCAGGGCTGTATCGCCATTGAGGCTGCCGCAATCCTTACCCCTGAGAAGAAGGAAAAGATCCGGGCATGTTTAAATAATACGGTAAGCGAAATTTGTCTGTTAGCCGAACGTGCGTTTCTAAAAAAACTCGAAGGCGGCTGCAGTATACCGGCTTTTGGCTATGCCGTTCTTGATGGTGATGAAATAACTCTTACTGCGGGACTTGCCAGCCTCGACGGAGCCAGAATTTTCCGAACGACAGAAAAAGGTGCTTCGCAGAATCCGGAAAAATTGGGAGAAAAGGTTGGTGAATATATTCTGAATAACGGCGGGAGGGAGATGCTCTCTGAAATCAGGAGCTTGCAAAGCCAGCAGTAATGATTGCAGCTAAGAGTCATTTTTCAGTTGTTGACGTGATGTGACTTTAAGGATAAAAATAAAGTTGTCAGGGTGTCGCAAGACCAAAAAGGGAACCCGGTGTAAATCCGGGACGGGCCCGCCGCTGTGACCGGGGACGAAAATCGCTGAAGCCACTGAACGTAGTTCGGGAAGGCGCGATAAGTAGGTTGAGCCGGAAGTCAGAATACCTGCCTTGACAATGAAGCTATTCTCCCCGCGGATCAGGGAGCAAACGCGCTAACAACGCTATAGCACTTATGTCTGTGGTGAAATCAGGGCCCCCGGACCAAATAGAATTTGGTTCGGGGGCTTTTTTTTGTCGCCGGATCGAAGCTGTTCTTTAACATTGGAGGAAATGTACATGGACAAAAGAGAACTGGCGTATGTGAAACAGACAATTTTTGCAGTAAAAGACTGGGATGCCTTTCAGAACGTTCTCAGGTTTTGGTCAAGATTGATTAAATCTTCCACTGCAGTATGCGTCGTCGGAGTGAAAAAAGCCTGACGATAAAAAGAAGAGTCCTTCCGGATATGGTTGACCGGTGGACTCTTCATCATTTACAATAAAGGAAAATTCGATAAGGGAACCCTTTTCTTCAGATTCTGTTTGAACAGCCGGAAAGAATTCAAATGATAAATGATAAAATTCAAGTCGGCATTATAGGCACAGGAAAGCACGGCAGCCGTTATGCTAATCATATTGTCAATGATCTTGGCCATTGCCTCCAGCTTGCGGCTATCAGCAGACGATCAGCAGAGGCAAAAGAACAGGCAGCAGCCTGGAATACAACTCTGTATCAAGACTGGCGGGAGCTGGTCAGCTCAAAGCAGGTCGATGCGGTGATCTGTGTTACCACTCCCAATCTTAATCCGGAAATCGGGCAATTTTGTGCCGAACAAAAAAAGCCGCTCCTGATCGAAAAACCCCTCACCACCGATTACCATTCCGCACAGGAATTCGTTGATCAATTTGAGAAAAAGTCCCTGCCACTCACTGTCGCTCAAACGCTGAGGTACAATAATGTCATCCTCGCCCTGCGGGATAATTTATTGCCGATGGGCCGATTGTTTTCGCTCTGTGCCACCCATAGACTCGAACCTTCTACGATGTCCTGGCTTGAACAGCCGGAAATCGCGGGCGGCGGCGTAATTTTTCATACGGCAGTGCATCTTTTTGATGCCCTTCGCTTTATTACCGGACAAGAAATAGTAAAAATTCGAGCAGTCGCCCGCAATATCTATAATCCTCAACTGGAGGATCTTCTTGTTGCCGAGGCAGTGCTGTCAAACGGCGCCTTAGCTATTGTAGATACCAGTAAAATCAGTCCGGCACGGGCTTGCAGATACGAATTTGTCTGCGAAAATGGACAATTGCACGGCGATCAGGTACATGGCATCCTCCAAAAAATCGAAGGAATGTCGATCAACAACCTACCCGTCAATCCTCCAGGCCCGGCCCTTATGCCACTTCTTGTCGATTGGTATGCATTTCTTCAAGGAACTGGTGAAAATCCTATTTCCGGAACGGAAGGACTTGCCGCAGTCAAGATTTGTCATGCATGCCGTGAATCTATTGCCAGCGGTCAGTGGGTGGACATCGAAGCCTTGTGAGTGATTTTTAAAGCCGCCATATTATAATGCTAGAAGTGAGCAGTGGAGTGAAATGTATGTTTGCCAAAATATGGCTGGACATGTCGTGTCGACTGTGATAATTGACAAAACATACTTAGAAAGAAAGTGTCTAACAAAATATTGAATAAGTCGGGGAGTGGCTCAGTCTGGTAGAGCACAGCGTTCGGGACGCTGGGGTCGGAGGTTCAAATCCTCTCTTCCCGACCATTTACATGCCTTAATTTTGATACATCTATTCTGTGATGTATCAAAATTAAGGTTTTTTCCTTTAGACTTCTTTTTCGACAACTATGCCTCCTTTTCCCTGCCAGCTTAACTTACTCCTCTAGTCGTTATCCGATTTCGGCAGAATGTCGTCGCACTGCGAACTCTAAATTATAATGATATGAACATTGGTATCTTCTCAGAAGTAATCCCTGGACAAAAAAGAAATAATATGTCGTGGACTTGGCTCGATCAAAACACCAGACAGCGGCTCAGATCTGGCGGCTGCCGATGAAATGGCGGTAGCGGGGATTATCGACAAGGAGTTGCTCATGGCTGCCACAGGCGATGATGCGGCCATTTTCCAGAAAACAAACCTGATCGACACGGACCAGGGCCTCAGGGGTGTGCGTGATGAATAGAGCACTTCTCCCCGACAGGTTGGCGAAGATCGTCTCGGTGAAGCGGCGCCGGGTGTGATTGTCGAGTCCCTCGGTAGGTTCGTCGAGGATCCAGATTGGAGCATTTTTGAGCAGGGCCCGGGCAAGAACCAGCCGCCTGGCCTCTCCCCCGGAGAGCTGCGAGCCGTTTTCTCCAGTCCAGGTGTCGAGGCCGTCCGGCAGGCTAGCGACAAACTTGGCGAGCTCGGCGCGTTCCAGGGCCTCGAGGAGTTGTTCCTCGTCGGCCTGCGGTGCGGCGATGAGCAGGTTGTCGCGCAGGGTAGCGTTGAAGATGTGGGCTTTTTGCGATACCATGGTGACCATGCTCCGCAGCTGCTTTTCGTTGAAATGGCGCAGGCCGGTGCCGCCGACGAAGATTGATCCGTCATCGGGATCCCAGAAGCGGGTGAGCAGATGTGCAAGGGTGGTCTTGCCGCTGCCGCTGGGACCAACCAGGGCCATGGTCGACTGTGCAGGGATTATCAGGTCTACAGCCTTGACGGAGGGGTTGCCGCCGGATTCGGGATAGGTGAAACTGACCTGACGAAAATCGATGGTAAGGTCTTTTGGTTCGGGTGCAGGCTCGGTCGAAAAAACTACCGTTGACGGCGCTTCGCTGACTTCAAGCAGCCGCTTAGCTGCGGCCCGGATTTTGCCGAGCATCTGGTACGCGATCGGCAAGGGTTGTATGGATTCAAAGGCGGCAAGCACCCCAAATGCGATCAGCGCCAGAACCGGCTCGGAAAAATATCCGCTTTGGGCCAGAGGCACTGCCACATAAAGTGCAGAGAGCGCCGCCAGCCCGCCAAAAAGTGTAAGAAAGGCGGTGGAGCCGCCGCTGATCATGGCCATCTTTTCCTGAAGACGGAGTAGATGGTCGCTTTCGGCAAGCCGTTGGTGACGATGGCGGTGCCGGGCTCCGTACACTGTCAAATCGGCCATCCCCTGCAGGTCTTCCACCAGGTTGCTGCGCAGCACGGCCTGTTGTTTCTGGATTTCAGCGCCGATGCGGTGTCCGAGCCACCCTGCCAGCAGCGGCGTTACGATCCCGGCAAGAAGGAAGAAGACAAAGAAGACCAGAGCCAGGGAGGGAGCCAGCCACCAGAGCAGCCCGCCCACCGCCGCCGCCACCGCAAGGGCGGCGATGGTCGGCGACAGGACGCGGACGAACAGGGAATCCAGTATATCGATGTCGGTGACGATCCTGCTTAAGAGGTCGCCGCTGCGGTGACGGTACAGGCTGGCCGGCGCCTGCGGTTCTATCTTTTGGTAGAACCATACGCGCAGGGAAGCGAGCAGTCGCAGGGTGGCCTCATGGGAGACGACCCGCTCCGCGTAGCGAGCGGCAGTACGCAACACGGCGAAACCACGAAGGCCGGCACTTGGCGTATGGAAATCGAAAAGGTAGGCAGCGGCCAGGCTCAGTCCGGCTACTGCTGAGGCACTGAGAAACCAGCCGGATAGAGCCATCAGGCCGATGCTGGCCAAAAGGGTGAGTATGCCTGCGGAAATGCCCCAGAATGCCCATACCCGGTGAGGATGCAGTAGCTTGATGAAAGGAAATAGCTCTTTCATGATATTATCCCTGTTCCGCCGGTCACCAGGCCCGCATAAACGCCGTTTCTTTCAAGCAACTGCTGATGGCTGCCCTGCTCGACGATCATTCCGTCGGCCATCACCGCAATCCGATCGGCGAGTCTGGCGGTATCGAGCCGGTGGGTAAGCATGATCACCGTTCTGTCCTTTCGTAAACGCTCAAGACTGGCCATGATCAGCCGCTCGTTTTCCAGATCGAGGCCGGCGGTAGGTTCGTCGAGCAGGAGTAGCGGCGCATCCTTGGCAAAGGCCCGGGCCAGGGCCACCCGCCGGACCTGACCGCCGGAGAGTCGGCAGCCCTGCTCGCCAACTTCTGTTGCCAGGCCATGGACCAGCTGATCGTCGGGGTGCAGATTCGCCTGTTCGGCTGCGGTTTGCAGCTGCTGCAGGGAGAGATCCGGATTGCCCATTTTGATATTTTCTGCCAGGCTGCCGAGGAAGAGCTGCGGTTGCTGCGGAACCCAGGCGATGTGGCGATGCCATTCATCGGAATCAAGGTTAGCTACGGAGCGTCCATTGACGATGATCTCGCCCCGCTGCAGAGGCAGGAACCCGAGGAGAAGATTGAGAAGCGTCGTTTTCCCGGCGCCGCTGGCACCGACGATGGCCACCCATTCGCCTGCGCCGACCGAGAGGCAGAGATCGTTGAGGGCCGGTCCGGTGCGGCCGATATATTGTTGGCTCACGTGGCGGAGTTCCAGAGCAATACTTCGGGTGACATTCATCTGCGGCGGGTCAGTATTTTCAGGACGCTCCCCCGTATCTTTCAGCAACGAGTTAAGCTCGGCGGCGGCACCCAGCGCATCGGCCCGGGCGTGGAAATGGGTGCCTAGCTCCCGCAACGGCAGATAGACTTCAGGGGCGAGCAGCAGCAGGAAGAGACCGGTGCGCAGGGTCAGCTGGTTTCCATAGAGGCCGAAATCCAGGTAATGGAGATAGGAGAGACCGAGGAATACTGCGGTCATGGCGATGGCTACCGAGGTGAAAAATTCAAGGACTGCCGATGAGAGGAAGGCCACCCGCAACACTGCCATGGTTCCCTTGCGGTATTTTTCAGAAGATGAAGCGATACGATTCGTTTCCTCCTGGGCCCGCATGAACAATTTGAGCGTCGCCAGCCCTCGCAGGGTGTCGAGGAAATGGGCGCTCATGCGCGACAAAAGCTGAAAATTCTTTTGGCTGAGATTTTCGGCGCCGCGGCCGATCATGATCATCAGTCCAGGGACCAGAGGGGCGGTGATCAGAAAGATCAGCCCTACTGCCCAGCTGACGCTGAACGCGGTGAGGATGATCAGTACCGGTACGGTCAGGGCAACTGCCTTTTGCGGCAAGTAGTGAGCAAAATAGCCGTGCAGCGCTTCAATTCGTTCAATTATGGAACTGGTCAACTCTGCCGTATGTTTCGGCTGAACCGCCATCGGCCCGGCGGCAGTGAACTGCTCAAGGAGTTCCCGGCGGACGAATCGCCGCACCAGCGTCGACGAGCGCTGTCCGCTGATCTCCCGTCCCCAGGCAAGAAACGCCCGTAGCAGGAGAACGGCGGTGAGCGCGATAATGTACGGAAGCAACAGCTCGCGGGTGAAGCCCTCTATCACGGCGCTATGCAGGATATGGGCTAACAGCGCCGCCTGGACGATGGCACAGACCCCGATTCCCGTTGCCATGACAACGGTCAGCAGAATAGGTCGGCGGCATTGGGCGCGCAGAGCATGGAGCCAAACAAGGGGGGATGACAAGGGTGAAGCTCTCCTCGGCTGAAAAACAGTAGGGTGGGTTGATTGTTTTCCAGGCTACTGTTCTCGCTTACTTTTAGCAAGTGTTTTGAGCGAAACTGAGATGGAACTCAAAGCCCCGCTTGGATCAATATCTCAATATAAGCAGGGATGGGATTCTGGTTTCATCACAAATAACTATCAGGTAAAAAAGTGGACGTGAATTATGTTTTCACTCTTGACCACCTGCCTCTGGAAGAAGCACACTTAAAAAGTGAAACAGCAATAAACTGGTAAAAAAAGGATTTACAAGATACGTTGACGTGAAACGGTTCATCTGGCGTATTTAGGCTGCGGCCACCTTAACGTCAGATCACATAATCCGATCATCCGATAAACATAACATCAGGTAAATATACACATGCGCAGGAAAACCAAAATAGTTGCCACGATCTCGAATCAGAATTGTTCTGTGCCGTTTATAAAAAATCTTTTCGATGCAGGCATGAATGTTGTACGTCTGAACACTGCACACATGAGCCATGATGATGCTCTTGAAGTTATCCAAAACACCCGGGCAGTATCTGAGAAAATTGGCATACTCCTCGATACCAAAGGACCGGAAATCAGAACTTGCCCGGCTTGCGCTCCCTTGGCGGTAAAGTTCAATGATATCGTCCGAATCAAAGGTGCTCCGGATGAACTATCTCATGCTGATATAATCTGCGTATCACATGCCGATTTTGTAAGAGATGTACCGGTAGGCAGTTCAATTCTTATAGACGATGGAGACTTGGCCCTTGCGGTCATTGAAAAAGACGAGAATTATTTAATATGCTCCGTAGAAAATGATGGAATAATCAAAGAGCGAAAAAGCATTAATATCCCGGCTGTTCATGTCAAACTTCCCGCTCTCAGTGAAAAAGACAAGGGTTTTATTCGCTTTGCAGCAGAGAACGATCTGGATTTCATCGCTCACTCTTTTGTTAGAAGCAAGGAAGATGTGCTGGCCGTTCAGAGTATCCTGGATGAAAATAAATCAAGCATTAAAATAATCGCCAAAATCGAAAATTTTGAAGGAGTCGAAAATTTATCGGAAATCCTCGATTATGCTTACGGCGTAATGATTGCAAGAGGAGATTTGGCCGTGGAAATTCCTACGGAACAGATCCCTTTAATACAAAAGCGGATCATCAAAGAGTGTATTGAAAGAAGAAAACCAGTCATTGTCGCAACCCAAATGCTCCACTCAATGATTGATTCTCCCAGGCCGACAAGGGCAGAGGTCTCGGATGTGGCCAACGCCTGCCTCGATCACACAGATGCACTGATGTTATCAGGTGAAACAGCCAACGGAAAATATCCGGAACTGGCTGTGCGCATTATGGCAAAAATTGCCAATGAAATTGAAGGTAAGCAGCGCGGCTATTTCGACGTACCTTACAGTAACAGCAATAAGCTCGCGGCATATCT
>JBARUR010000312.1:0-12531 GCA_049645845.1 Desulforhopalus sp.
TCAGGCGGCGTCAGCTTCAAAGTTTTTGGTAGTGAACCATAGTAGGCTATGTTCACTGGCAAAATACTGACGAAGATGGCGCCGCATGGACTGACCTATGGTGAACATTGTGTTGATTAAGAGGAAACTTGAAAAAATGTCGAACCTCTTGAAAAAACAAATACATTCTGAAAATCAACACAATGTTCATGAGAAATACGGGTTAAGGATTACCTATAGGCGGCTATCCCCGTCACTTTCTCACCGATAATCAGTGTGTGCATGTCATGCGTGCCTTCATAGGTATAGACCGATTCAAGGTTATTTGCGTGGCGCATGATCGGATATTCGCCCATGATACCATTGGCACCCAGCATGGTTCGCGCTGTTCGCGCAATCTCAATGGCAATTTTGACATTGTTCATTTTGGCCATTGATACTTGTGCCGGTGTAAATGTTCCCTTGTCTTTTAACCTGCCGAGTTGCAAAGCGAGTAACTGCCCCTTGGTAAGTTCGGTCACCATTTCCGCCAACTTCTTTTGCTGGAGCTGAAAGCCGGCGATGGGTTTATCGAACTGAATCCTTTGCAGCGAATAAGCCAGAGCCGTCTGGTAACAGTTATCTGCTGCACCCAGTGCTCCCCAGGCAATGCCATAGCGGGCTTGGGTCAGGCAGCTAAGGGGAGCTTTAATTCCCTTGCCTTCCGGCAGCATGCTCTTCTTTTCTTCGACAATAACATTTTCGAAAATGAGCTCGGAAGTGACGGAAGCACGAAGGCTCCATTTGCCTTTCATTCGTACCGTTGTGAAGCCGGGAGTGTCCTTTTCTACCAGAAAACCACGAACTCCCTTATCGGTTTTTGCCCAGACAACAGCTACATCGGCGATACTGCCGTTGGTAATCCACATTTTTGTGCCGTTTAGCGTCCACGTGCCATCATCATTACGGGTCGCTCTTGTGCGCATGCCGGATGGGTTGGAACCGAAATCCGGTTCGGTCAGTCCGAAGCAGCCGATAGCTTCACCCGCGGCCATTCTCGGCAGCCAGTACTCTTTCTGTTCCTTACTGCCATAGGCGAAAATCGGATACATGACGAGAGATCCCTGGACGGATGCAAAACTGCGTATAGCGGAATCTCCGCGTTCCAGTTCATACATTAAAATTCCATAGGCCACATTTGACAGTCCGGCACAGTTGTATTCTTCAGGCAGGGTCGGTCCAAGAAAGCCAAGCTGTCCCATGGTTTTGACTAAATGCGCGGGAAATTTTTCTTCCTGGGCGTAGTTGTCGATGATGGGAATGACTTCTTTATTGACAAATTCTCTTGCTGTCTGCTGCACAAGTTTTTCTTCATCGTTCAGCAGTTCCCGCAATCCCATATAATCAGTTATCTCAGTCGTCATGTTCATTTGTTGCCCAGGGTTATGTGGTTATCATAGATGTTTAGCTACTTTTTTTATTTTCTGCAAAATGAGCCGGACTTCTTCCTGAGTGATTACAAGGTGCGGTCTTAATCTGATGCTTTTTTCTCCGCAGCCGACAACAAGAAGCCTTTCTTCAAGCAGCATTTTCCTGCAGTTATCCCTTGTCGGGCCATCCTGCAAGTCAAAGGCGCACATCAAGCCTCGTCCTCTGGAATTACTTATAATACCGGGAAATTCATTCTGGAGATTCTCAAATCCCTCTAGCAGTTCTTTACCGCGATCGCAAGCATTATCAATAAGATTTTCTTTTTCAATAATTTTTAATATGGCGGAACAACGGACCATATCGATAAGATTGCCGCCAAAGGTCGAATTTATTCTACTTGGCTCGGTAAAAACGTTGTTTTCGACTTCATCGATTCTTTCGGAGGCCATAATACCGCAGACTTGGGTTTTTTTGCCGAAGCAGATAATGTCCGGTGGGGCGTTGAAGTGTTGGTATGCCCAAAATTTTCCAGTGAGACCCACTCCTGTCTGGACCTCATCATAAATAAGAAGGATATCATTTTCGTAGCAAAGTAATCTCAAATTCTTTAGAAATTCATTGCGGAAATGGTTATCACCGCCTTCTCCCTGTATCGGTTCTATGATCAAGCCGGCAATTTGGTCACCTTCATTGGTAAGATGCTGTTTTATTTCGGCCAATGCCTCTTGTTCGGCAATCTCAACTGCTGCGAGATTGTCCGAAGTGAGGGGAAAAGTGATTTTCGGATTGGTGATTCGCGGCCAGTCGAATTTAGGGAAATAGCCCGTTTTGCGTGGATCAGCGGTATTTGTAAGAGAGAGGGTATACCCCGAACGCCCATGGAATGCCTGACGGAAGTGAATGATTTTTGAACCAGTCTCTGCTTTTATGCCTTTGGCAAAGTTTTTTTTCACCTTCCAGTCAAAAGCCGCCTTGAGTGCATTTTCGACAGCCAAGGCTCCTCCTTCTATGAAAAAAAGATGCGGCAGCGAGGAAGGCATGGCGTATTGCTCGAAAGTTTGCAGGAATTCGGCAAACGGTTCAGTGTAAGAATCTGAATTAGCAGGTTTTTGGATTGCAAGTTCACCAAATAGTTCTTTCATTGCCAGGAGGGAATCATGATTGTATCCCACAGCCATCGACGCGAACATTGAAAAACAGTCCAGATATTCATCGCCATTTCGCTTATCGACTACCCAACTACCCTTGGATTTGTTGAGATCAACGATGATATCCATACCATCGGCAAGAAGGTGTCTGCTGATGGTCGATTTAATATCCCTGGCTGCTATCATAAATATCCTCCTGTTTTTTAATCTATTTCAAATTTGATACCTTGAGAAAGGGGAAGTTCCGAGCCGTAATTAATGGTTACGGTCTGCCTGCGCATGTAGCTTTTCCAGGCATCCGAACCGCTTTCCCTGCCGCCGCCTGTATCTTTTTCTCCACCAAAGGCTCCGCCGATTTCTGCCCCTGACGTTCCAATGTTGACGTTGGCAATTCCGCAATCCGAGCCGCGTGCTGAGAGGAATGTTTCAACCTGATTGTGGTTGGTACTGAAAATGGCCGAGGAAAGTCCCTGGTCGACTTCGTTATTCAGTGCAATGGCATGTTCCACGGAACCTTCATATTTAATAAGATAAAGTATTGGCGCAAAGGTTTCCTCCCGAACAATAGGAAGGTTGTTTGCTACCTCCGCAAGCGTTGGTTCAACATAGCATTGTGACGAATATTCCTCACCTTTCAGGACATTGCCGCCAAAGATTATTGTTCCTCCCTGCTTAGTGATGGTCTTTATCGCTTTGCTATAATCTTTCACCGCATTTTTATCTATGAGCGGCCCCATGTGGTTTGCCTCAAGCAGAGGGTTGCCGATCTTAAGACTGGCATAAGCCCGGCAAAGGTGATCTTTTACTTCGTTATAAACCGATTCGTGAATGAACAGTCTACGCGTTGTCGTGCACCGTTGTCCACTTGTACCGACTGCTCCGAAAACAATTGCCGGTATCGCCAGTTTCAGGTCGGCGAATTCAGTAATAATGATGCCGTTATTACCACCGAGTTCAAGAATGGATTTGCCAAGCCGCTGGCCGACCCTCTGCGCGGTTGTTCGACCGGCGGACACGGATCCGGTAAAAGAGACAAGGGGAATTCTTTTATCATCTAAAATGCTTTCCCCGACGGTATCCCTGTCACCGATTATTAATGAGAAAATGCCTTCAGGCAGTTCGTTTTGATCAAGAACCCTGGCAATAATTTTCTGCAGGGCAATCGCTGAGACAGGAGCTTTTGAGGATGGTTTCCAGATTGTGACATCACCGCAAATGGCTGCTGTCATAGCATTCCATCCCCAGACCGCCATGGGGAAGTTAAAGGCGGTAATAATAGCGACGATACCTAAAGGATGATATTGCTCAAACAATCTATGTTCCGGTCTTTCTGACACCGTCGTCATGCCGTAGAGCATACGTGACTGGCCGACGCAGTAGTCACAGACGTCAATGACTTCCTGCACCTCTCCCAGGCCTTCCTGAAGAGTTTTGCCGGTTTCATAGGCAATCAGGGTTCCGAGTGGCAGCTTGAAATCTCTCAGGCGAAGACCTATCTGCCGAATTATCTCTCCTCGTCTTGGGGCAGGAAGTGAACGCCAGATGGGAAATGCCTCTTGTGCCTGCGCCAGAACCTGATCGTAGTTTTGCGTGGAAGCTTTGGTTATCTGCGCAATAGTTTCCCCGTCCACCGGTGAAGAAACGACGAGCTGTTTCTTGCTTTTACCGGTGAGCCAGATGGTCCCGGTCGAAGTGCCGGGCATATGTTTTTCCAGATAGAGTTCGTCGAGAAAGTTCATGTAGGCTCCAATCGGGTTTATATTAAAGGATAAGGTTATTTTCCTAATCCCGGAATCACAACAAAAAATTTAGGAGTAATACACTTAATTAACTCGTAAAAACCTAAAATTTCGGATGGCTAAGTAAAAAGCTTCATATGCGAGGCGCGCAAAATTTCTATCATTATGGCGTACTAGAGTACGTCGTAATGATAGAAATTTTGCTGCAACAAAGCAGATGAAGAATTTTACGACGCCATCTTTAACCTATCTCACTTATGGTGTTGAGTCAAGCCAACCTTCTTGCATCCGGTGCCCTGCCTGCTACAGCGTGCCAATCTCACCGGAAGTTCACCGCCGGAAAATCTACCAACGAAATATCGCCACTTTTCGAGGATTGGGAATATTTGAGGTAGGGAACTATTATATCGTTCTTAAATCCTCCCGTACCGTCATAGGTAATGGAAACAACAGGTACACCGGTACGTTTTTCAATTTTAGTCTTCATGGCTTCGGTGATAAGAGAAGCGCAACAAAGTGCCGGGCTTGCCTGGACCAAAAGCGAAACATCCGGATAATGTTTTTTTATGTAATGGATCTTGAGAATATTATCCATAGATTCCCCGGTATTCTCTGTAGCTATATTGTATTGGGCAAGTATTTCAGTCGGATCATCATCGTAAGAATACTCGGGTTCATCGAGAATTCTTTTTAATATTTTCATACAGTTTTTTTCCATGGCACTCATCGCAGCAAGAAGCGCCCTGTATGTGAGCATATCGAAATACTTTCCTTCCTTAAACCACTTACGAAAATAACTTCCGGCGATCATCTTGGCATATTCGCTATAAGGGGTGGTGATGACTTCGCCTCCGTTTGCCTCGATAAAACGTGTAAGATCTTGATTCATCACCCGATTATCCCGGGAATAAAGATCGCCGAAGATTGCCACTTTCGGTTTTGTCGCTACATCTGTTTCAATCCATTCGAAATGAGATATTATTTCATCAAGACATTTTTCGATTGGTCTTTTGCCTAAAAAAGCATCGGAAAGTACTTTGATGCTTTTGTTGAGGACCCTGTCGGTTTCTCCTTTTTCAATTTCATATGGTCGGATTTTGCAGGCGACTTTTCTCAACATTCCTCCAAGCATATAGGCAAAATAACCGTTTTTAGCAGCCCGTAGGGAGATGTCTGCTAAAGAGAGATCTCCCTGGAAAACAGAAGCCTTTTCCAGCCCACCACCCTGGTCTCTAAGGATTTGCTTGATATGGTGAGGATAGAGTCTGATGTTGCAGGCAAGCGTTGACTTATTGAGCCAAAGAACGCAATCCGCAGGATTGAGATCATTTTTCCGCATATAATGGATATACCCTTGAGCAACTGCATTCAGGGGAATGCACTGGCCTGAATTATGTTTCAGGCTTTCGCGAATTGTCTGGTCCGTCTCTTCAAGCAGGTGAGCGTTGTATCCTTCCCGTTGCAGAGTGGCGGTGAGCAGGCTGCAGGTGATTCTGTCCCAATTGGGAAAAAGGACATGTTTTTTATCGAGATTCTCGGCATAGTCGGGATTGATGGTAAGGTAGTCAACAGGCAGAAAGCGGGGCTGCTGCTCCCTGTGGTTTCTGAAGGCTCGTATCGCTGCTTCAATTCTTGTTTCATAGCCGACGCTCGAACCATGCTCATCAAGTTCCAGGATTAGGTATGGTTTTCCATGGCGGTCCATAATAGATTTAAAATATTCAACTGCAAAGGAATCGGGTGAGCATTTAAAAGAAGTAACGAAAACAGGATAGACCTCTTTTGTTTTGGCTATGACCTCGGCCGCTTCAAGAATTTTTGTGGCGTGTTCCCAATGCATTTCATTGAGAAGGCCGGCAAGAGGTACCACATCCTTAGCCTCGTAACTCAACATATCCTGGTAAAAACAGTCGACCCCAAGATTATAAAATATTTTGGGAATATTGCAGTTTAACGCTGGCGAAAACAAAGTGTAAGGACGCCCCAAAAAAACGATACTGATATCTTCTCCATGTTTTTCATTGATCCTGTCAGTGTACAGTTTTTTAAGTTTGCTGCGATATTCCTGATCGAACAGAACGGCGCGGTCAAAGGCTGAAACCACCTCAAAGAAATTCCATGATCCCGGAGCAATTCGCTGCAGCATTTGGTAAAGCTGCATCTTTGTATGAAAAGAAGTGTAGAGATATTTAATCACCGGTCGCAAAAAACGGTTTTGTTCTTTTTCTGTGATTTCAGTAACGAGTGCCGGCAGAAATTGGGTGTAATAACAATACTGCCGTCGGACATCTTTTGCCTTGTTCTCAAGGTAAATGGGCATAAAGACATAATCAGCACGTTCAAGCAGCCACTGGGTATGACCGTGCATTGAACAGACGGGGGCACAGAATTCTGCCTGGCTGAGCTTTTTGCCTGTTTTATTAGCTTGATGGAATTTTTCGCTTGAGAGTGTCGTAATTCCCAGAAGGCTAAAGAACTTCCTCCACAGCTGCAGGTCATCCATCAGATGGACGGCGGCAGGTAAACCAATAACAAAGTCACTTTTCTCTGCAATTGCTTTTGTTTCTTTTGGGAAACGGCACAATCGTTTTCTTTCCCGCAGCAGGTCAAATGCACCGGAGTCCTTGTGGACGTAAGTATGGGTACCGTAATCGCGCCCGCACAGAAAGCCGTAGGCCACTTGTTGGCCATCAACATCTGCAACACTAATTTTGCAATGATTGGTGCAGAGCTCACATACCTCGCTGGTTATTGGAATGGACTTCTCGTGGAAGTCTAATCCCAGGAAGGATGTTTCCGGTTTTTTTTCATCACGAAGAACCAGGGCGGTGCCAAGAGCGCCGGTAAGATGACAGTATTTCGATACAAGGATCGGCCTTTGCAGGCGCTGCTCAAAGGCAGCGACCAGAGCTTTATTCTTGGCTGTTGCGCCTTGGAAGAAAATGGTTTTTCCGATGTTTTTTTCCGTTGCCACTTTCAGGAGATAATTTTCCCTCACTGAATGGAGGGCCGAGGCCAGCACCTCATTGATTTCATATCCTTCGCTCAGAAAGTGGTTCATGTCCCGCTCCATAAAAACGGTACATCTGTCACTGGTCATGGGGGCCCTGAGATTTTCAGCTCTTGCCGAGTATTCTTCAACCGGGCAGCCAAGTTTTGCAGCCTGTTCTTCAATAAATGATCCGGTACCGGCCGCACAGACATTATTCATAGTTGAAAAGGTAACCCGGCCATCTTTTAAAGTAGTAAATTTTGCATCCTGGCCGCCTATTTCGATGATGGTATCGACGGCTGGATTTAATTGATACGCGGCGCGGGCGTGGGCGGTGATTTCATCTATTATATTGTCGGCGCCTATCAGCTTTCCTATAAATTTTCTGCCGGAACCGGTGGTGCCGGCTTGGATAATTGATAATGTTATATTTCTTTTTTGGGCTATTTCATCAATGGCAAAGAATATATTTTGCACTGCGATAAGCGGGCGGCCGGCTGTTCTGGTATAAAAACCGCCAAGAACCCGGCAATTGTCATCCATGAGTACGGCTTTGGTGCTGGTTGAACCGATATCGATGCCAAGATACGCTGAAACTTTTTGTCCCTGCTCCAATTGACTATAAATATCCACTTCTACCTGAGGTTCTTTATCTGATTGTCTGGTTTTATACTGCTCAATGCCTGCAAAATCGGGATAATCTGATAATTTGAGCTCCAGAGGCGGGAAGTAATAATGTTTGACCTGTTCGGTCTCATTATTGAAAAGGTCATCCAGACTGCTCAAATCAACAGGCTTCAGGCTGCTTGTATGATCTTTGCCGTCAATTGATTCCTCAAAATGGCAGAGGCAGGCCCCGAGTGCGCCGAATAAGTGACCGTTCTTCGGGATAGTTATCCGATACCCGGTCAATTGCGCTATATGTTTGGCAACAGCCCTGTTTTTTGCGACGCCTCCGCAAAAAACAATTTTCCCTTCCGGAGGATTTCCCGACGAAAATAGAGTATCGACAATATTTTTGGCCAGGCCCAGGCAAAGACCATTACTTATTTGATCAAGCTGATATCCTTCCTGCTGTGCATGGATAAGATCAGTTTTAGCAAAGACAGCGCATCTGGAAGCTATCTGTGGACAGGCACCATTACTGTCGCAGGCTATTTTGGTCAAATGCTCTATTCCGGGAAGATTTAACCTCGTGGCCTGCTGGTCTAAAAAGCTGCCGGTCCCAGCGGCACAGGAAGTGTTTGTCGTGCTTCCAAGATAGCGTCCATGCTTATCGAAAGTAGCCAGGCTAAAATTTTCCCCACCGACAATAAGGAGCGCTCCCATCTTGGAATAATAATGTTTAGCCGCCGCTATGAAGGAAATTTGATTATTGTATCTTTGCTGCACCTGAACGGAGGAAGGTGTGGAAGCTGTAGCAGCTATATGTCTAATCTGTGTCGGATCCAGACCTTCTATAAGTTTGCAGAGCGTTTCCTTTACTTTGCCACGATGAAATGCATATCCTTTATGCAGAATCTGCTTCTCTTTATTCATTAGAACAATTCCGGCGGCTACAGAGCCGACGTCAATTCCAAGAATACAATCCTTTGTTGTCATTTTCGTACCTCTTTTGCCCTTCTGCTGTTTGTAAATTGTTAATGCATCAGATTTTTTCTTTGATTTCTTCCCAAAACTGGAGGATACCCTGCTTCCACCCCTGGAGATAATTAAGGAAGTACTCTGAATTGTAGTAGGTATTTGTTCTATTGAAGTCTGTAGAATCATTTGAATGATTCAGGAGCATGGTTTGATTAAAAAAATCGCCGAGGATGGGGTCTTTTGTGGCGTTTTCAAGATCATTCCAGTGCAAAGCATATTGCAGATGGTCGTAGTGAGCTGTTTTCGCCCATCGAATTCCATCAAGCTTACCGGATTCAAAATAATTGCCTTCAGATTGCATCTTCTCTTTACGCAATCGTTCTATTACCTGGCCAAGATCTAAATCTTCACGAATACGCTTTTGCAATTCTTCTTTTTTTTGAATGGCTTCTGATACCGCCTCCTGGAACATTTTCGAAAGATTGAATGATTCCCGCCATTTTTCCAATTTTTCATGCAGCATATCAGGGATACTGATGGTCACCTTCTTTGCCATTTTTTGCTCCGTTTCGCTTATCTTATTGTTGAATACGTATCTGTCGATGCTATACGTATTATCATGATGCTACACGTGTCAAGATTGCAGGCAAAACTTGGGGCAGGATATGAATAATTGAATGAATGGGGATTTTTAGAAAAGGTACGATGATTAAGCAGGATGAAAAAAACGGATGATCTCTTTGGCGAGTTCTTCGCCGATACCCTTTACTTCCTTAAGTTCGGGAAGCGTGGCAGTTTTGATGCGCTTGAGACTACCCATATGCGATAAAAGCTGTTTCTTCTTTTCAGCACCTATGCCGGGGATTTTATCCAAATCCGAAGCGAGAGTCGCTTTGTTTCTGAGCTTGCGATGAAAGGTAACTCCATACCTGTGGGATTCATCGCGTATACGCATGAGATGCAGAAGAATAGGGTTGTGAGCGGGGAGAATGATTGGATTTTTTCTTTCCGGTTTATATAACTTTTCTCCTTCCTCCTGCCGTTCCTTGGCAATACCGATCCAGTCAATATTATCGGTAATTCCCAATTCTCCGGCAACCGCCAGGGCCATACCAAGTTGTCCCTTGCCACCGTCAACAACAAAGAGGTCGGGCAGATTGCCTTCTTCCATTCCGCGTTGAAGTCTACGTCCAAGGACCTCTTTCATCATGGCATAATCGTCCGGTCCTTCGACCGTTCTAATTTTGTAGTGACGAAAATTGCTTTTATCGGGTTCACCCTCAGTAAAACAGACTAAAGCTCCGACAGCCTGTTTGCCGCCGATATTTGAGATATCGAGACATTCTATTCGATTCGGCAGACGATTCAGGCGGAGTGTTTTTTCCATGGCCTGAGAAAGGTTCTGCCATGATCGTTTTTTTTGCTCTTTTTCTTCAAACAACTGCAGGGCATTGGTGTTTGCCATAGAGACGAGCTGCTGATTATCGCCGCGTTGCGGAGTTTTAAGATGTACCCGCATTCCGGCACTGTCACAGAGATATTCTTCGTGCAGTTCCAGATCGGATGGTGAAAACGGCAGGAGAATTTCTTTTGGGATAATGCTGTCAGCATCATAAAACTGGCTGAGCGCCTGGGAAAGGATCATTCCGTCTTCGCCGTAAGGATCGGGTAAGAAAAATGTCCGGCTTCCATTGATCAGTCCGTTTCTGATAAAAAGAACGGCAATGGTTACAGCGGCATCTTTCCTGGCAAAACCGAACACATCCTGGTCTTTAGTGTGACTTGCCGAAATTACCTGCTTTTCAAGGGTCCGCGACATGGCCGAAAGCTGGTCTCTTATTGCAGCGGCTTTTTCAAAATCCAGTTCTTCAGAAGCGGCCAGCATCTGTTTCTTAAGTGTACCTACAAGATCCTGATTGCGCCCTTCAAGCAGCATAATGATTTTGGCGACGTGTTCGAGATAGAGTTCTCGATCCGCATTACCTGCACATGGTGCCAGGCATTTGCCGATCTGCTTGTTGAGGCACGGCCGCGCTCTTTTCATCAACTTGCTGCCCTTGCATTTGCGTAAGGGGAAGAGCGTAGAAATAAGCCGCAGGGTTGACCACATTGCCCCAGAAGATGAGTACGGACCGAAATAGCGCGCCTTGTCCCGACTTTTTCGCCTGGTCATGTAGACCCGTGGCCATTCTTCCTGAACGGTTACTTTTATATAAGGGTAATTTTTATCATCTCGAAGAATGATATTATACTTCGGCTTATATTTCTTGATCAGGGAAGCTTCCAGGATGAGAGCTTCTTTTTCGGTGTTAGTGATGATGGTCTCGACTTTCTTGACTTTATCAAGCATCACTGCGGTCTTATTATATTCAGCTCCCGAGAAATGCGCATAAGAGGACAATCTCTTGAATAAATCTTTTGCCTTACCAACATAGACCACTGCTGATTGAGCGTCGAGCATCATATACACGCCGGAGGCATGGGGGGCGGATGAAAGTGTTGATTCCGGAAACATTAAGGAAAATAGCTTCGATGGTCGTATTGAGCCATCCGGGAATTTTAATTTATTGGAGTTTGAAAATTAAATGAAAATTGTCATATCACCACAGAACATATAGCATCTTACCAAAATCGTCATCACCGAAATATGTAAAAAACTCTCATTTACTTTTATTTCTTTAGTAGGTAGTATTGCGAGTCGTATTTACAAATTATCTTCCAGGTGCCGCCGATGTTGATTCGGGGTGAAAAGGGAATGCGGTGAAAATCCGCAACGTAGGGCCAGCGCTGTAAGCGGGGACGACAACTGCTTTTAACCACTGCTTTGTTTTATGGGCGGGAAGGTGCAGTTAGAGGGAGAGCCGCAAGTCAGAAGACCTGCCTGGGATGAAAAGACTTTCTTGTCCGTAAAAAGTCCGTGCAACGGTGTAATCCGTGCACGGGCTTTTTTTTTGCCCAACTGACAGGATTATCCAAAAGGGAGAAACTCGATGAAAACACAGATTGAATTGGCAAGGGAAGGGGTCACTACCAGCCAAATGGAGCAGGTGGCAAAAGATGAAGGCATTGCAGCAGAAATAATCAGAGATCGTGTGGCAGCCGGTCATATTGTAATACCCTGTAATCCAAACAGACCGAACCAGAAAATATGCGGTATCGGCAAAGGACTGCGAACCAAGGTCAATGCCTCCATCGGTACATCTTCCGATATCTCCGATGTAGGCCTGGAAATTCGCAAGGTAAAAATCGCCGAACAGGAAAAGGCGGACACCCTGATGGAGTTGTCGACCGGCGGTGACCTGGATGCTATTCGGAGGGCGGTGCTTGAAAATTGCAGTCTTCCGGTAGGCAACGTACCGCTTTATCAGGCTTTTGCGGAAGCGGGCCGGAAATACCATAATCCTAATAAACTTGACCCTGAATATCTGTTCGAACTCATTGAAAGACAATTGGCGGACGGACTTTCATTTATGGCCATACACTGCGGTATCAACCAGTTTTCTGTTGAGAGATTGCGCAAGCAGGGATTCAGGTATGGCGGCCTTGTATCAAAGGGCGGGACTTTTATGGTTTCCTGGATGGAATACCACAAGCGGGAGAATCCATTATATGAGCAGTTCGACCGGGTTTGCGCCCTGATGAAAAAATACGATTCGGTGCTGTCTCTGGGCAACGGTAT
>JBARUR010000313.1:0-13403 GCA_049645845.1 Desulforhopalus sp.
TGGAACGGACTACAATTTTGATTCAGGATCGCCTGTTCGGTGAAGAAGTTTTTGTTGGGATAAAAATTTATCACCTAAAACAGAATCTTCGGTTACAGATAAACCTTGATACCTGCCGGTGGTTGTCGATATGATATATTTCAAATGATTTAAGGTAGATAGGGAAAAGTATTGACACAAATGCTACTGATTTGTAGTGTTAAATAATAAGCTTTACCAGATTTCATCAGGATGGTCAGGCTAATGAAAGATCTAGCCATACATGCTTGGTCCGATCCAGACCAACCAGGCGTTTATCTTTTTTAAGTGCAGAAGAGCTGCTCATGACGACAAATAAGACCCATGCAAGTACTTAAGGAGACCCGCGATGTCAATGAACTCGGACAAGGAAACCTGATGTGAATGTTGCCACGATTTCGCAGGCAGCTCCCAGCAGCGCGGCTCAAGGTGTGGGACCCGTCTTGCCCATGGTGCTGATTGGTATAGTACTGGGCGTGACATTTTTCCTCATCGCCACGGAGCGCATGCACAAAACTCTGGCTGCAGTGCTTGGGGCCGTGGTGGCGGTAGCACTGGCGTTAATGCTTGGGGTTTACGATGGCGAACGCCCCTACCTGCGTGTGCATGACTTTATTCATCACGATTTAGGGGTGATTGGGGTAATTGTAGGCACGTCGATTGTAGTCGCCATCGCCTCTGATTCTGGCCTGTTCCATTTCCTTGCCGTACGCATTGTTAAATTGACCCGTGGCAATCCGCGCAAATTACTGCCGGCAATCATGGCTGTAACAGTGGCTTTCGTGACCTTTCTGACCATTGCCCCTGGGGTTTTGATCATGGTTTCACTGGTGCTGGTTATCACCAAAGCGCTTGATGACGACCCGAAGCCCTACATCATTGCGGTAGCCATCGGTGCTAACTCCGGTGCGTTGATGACCTTCGCCTCCGGTATTCCAACGCTTATGATCGGCACTTCCGCGCGGATTCCCTACGTCCATTTTTTGATCGTTTCTGCTCCGCTGGCCATACTCTCGGCCGTGTTGGCCTTTTTTATCATCTTGTTCTACTACCGCAAGACATTGGCCGTTGGCGATGCTGAGGAATTGCTTGCCCGAGCAGCTAAGGTGGACGAGTTTGATGAATGGGCGCTGGTAAAGGATCGTTCATTGTTTTACCGCGCCACGATTATTCTCGGGCTCACCATTATCGGTTTCGCGCTAGCTCAGACCCTGGGTGTTGGCCTTGACTACATAGCATTCTGTGGCGGTATTGCGGCGCTTTTGTTTTCCGGGTTTCCACCCGATGAAGCAATTAATAAGGTGAAGTGGTCGATCATTCTATTTTTTGTCGGATTGTTTGTGCTGATTGGGACGGTGCAGGACACTGGCTTGCTAACTGTGTTAGCCGGTGGCATCTATGACACAGCAGATGGCCAAATGCCGGTCGTCATTGCTATGTTGACTCCTTTTGTGTTCGTCACCGCTGGTATCGTCGACAACATTCCGGTGGCGGCAACAATGATACCCGTAGTCAACACCATGGTGGACCAGGGTATGGTGCCAGAGCCGCTGTGGTGGACGTTGATCGCCGCATGCAATTTAGGCGGTAATCCGACTCCGGTAGGATCCATCGCGGCGGTCATTGCTTTACATGCCCTGGAAAAGGAGCGTGGCATTCGAATCGGCTGGGCGGAGTATTTGAAAGTCGGCGGTACCGTAACGATTCTGCAGATCATTCTGGTGCTGGTGTATATTTTCGCTTTTGTTACATTTGATTTATTTCCCCGCTTGCCAGTATAACTGCTGTTGGAAAATACAATTGTTCGACCGCCTGCCAGGAAAGGAGCAAAACTAATGAGTGATAGCTTTAAGCCCAAAGATAGCGAGATAAAAGCATCGATGCATGATTTCGAAGCGGCACTGACGGCCAAACGGGCAGACTTGCCCGTGCTGCAACCGCTGCAGAAGATTCTGGTTGTGCTAGATGGGTTAAATCAGAGCGCCATGGTGTTGGGCTTGGCGGCTGAGCTTGCCTCTCGCCACGGTAGCGCGCTGCTCGTCGGCTACGTCTACGTTGGGCCTGATGATAGTGAGCGCGAGCAGTTTCTGACGCAGCAGATTGAGATCCTTGCTCAGCAAGGACTGAATGCGACGCGAGTGGCTCGGATACACAGCAGTGAACCGGCGTATGCACAGATCTTAACCCTCGCTGAGACATTAAAAGCAGACCTTATGATTGTCCCGGCACCTTATGCAGAGGACTTTGCCGAATTGGGCAGCGACAGTATCGGCGTGACCCTGGATAAACTCATGACCCAGGCGCGGCCTTTGCTGGTGGTGCGTGAACCGCGCGAAGTGCCGGCGAATAGTCTGAAACCGGTATTATTGCCGTTGAGTATGCACGTGCAGGAAAACCCCAATGCAGCGGCATGGGCATTGCGGATCATTGGACCCAGCGGTACGGTTCAAATGGTTGCCGTGGTGGATGATGAGGTGTTGGATGCCGCCGCCGATATAGTCGGTGAGCATGAAGCGGCGGAACTTGATCTCGATCGCCTGGCTGGTTTGGACCGTCCAGTCACGGCTGGTTTGATCGCGCAAATGCATCGACATTGTCAACAACGATCGTTAGGCTGCGGGGTCAGCGTGCGTAGAGGTGACCTGGTGGCTCAGGTGATTGAGCTGGCCAAAGAAGGGCAGCGCCTTATCGTGACCGGATGCGATACTGACCCCACCAGCAGATCGTTTCGGAACGTACAGGCAATTATTCGATGCGCTCGGGACCCGGTATTGGTGATTTAGCAACGGGCTTGGTCGGAGTATAACTGTTTACTGAATTTCAAGAGATGGAAACGGCCGTTCTTGAAGAAGATGGCGTGGTAATAATTGACACTACCTGAGAGGATAGAAATATCTCTTTCCCGGGAATTGTTTAGAAATGAAGTAACTGCAAAGAGGAGATTACATCAGGTGCCGTAACAAATTACGGAACCAAGCCAGTGGGGATGAGGGTATCGCCCTTCTTTAGAAAATTTAAGAACGAGGCATAAAACGTGGAACGTATTTGCCTTGGAAATTGAGCAAATTACATGTTTTTTTACCGCAATTTCGGTAAGACCTCATAGATAACTAAATATCTGACATTTGAGGCGTTATTAATAACAAAACGACCGGTGAGAAAGGCTAGCATGGGATCGATTTCCTAGAAGGTCAAGCCCTTTGGAACGATCCTGATTTGCTTGAAATCCCGGCAAAGAAATTGGAAGGCGAAAAAAGATATCTTTTGATAGGTAAGATCGGACAAAAGCACTGGTCAGCAGTAATCACCTATCAAAATGATGCTGTAAGAATAATTTCTGTGAGACGTTCAAGAGGCAAGGAGGTTGATTATTATGAAAGCTAAAAAATTTGATGAAAAGTTTGAATTAGTTGAGGACTTGACCGACGATCTTGATTTCTCAAAAGCACGAAGAGTGAACCAAGAAGCCAAGAGAGTGAATATTGATTTTCCTGCATGGGTAGTAAAGGATCTTGATAAGCATTCAAAAAGACTTGGTATAACTCGTCAGGCTCTTGTAAAGGTTTGGATTGCTGAGAAGCTTAAAGAGTCTGCTTTACCTTGATCAAAATAGAGAGTTTTCACGCGATTGATAGCATGCTCTTGTTAAACATTGCAAAACCTTCCTACATAAAGTCAATCCATGCGTTACAGCTTGCTCGCCTGATAGCCAAGAATTTGAGACCTTTTCGATACCGAAACAACTCGCTCTCTCGATTCCATATGATCTCCCGGGATTTCGCCGACGGAGTTCTTCGAATACGCTATAAACTGATCGATCCGGAATAGCATGAGCAGTTGAAGATTATTCAAATCAAAGTGTTAGTAGGTATACCTGGAACACAGCAGTGATTTTGGTTTTTAATATCTATCTTCCCAGAATGCACCTTTCTTTTCTTGCAAACGTTGTACACCTGAGCTGTCCTGCCAGCTATCAACGGAAGGCTTTGAATGATGACATTCTCACCGGTATCAACAACGAGCATATGAATAATGAAGTCTGCGGTGTGTCCTAAAAATTTCTTACAGAGAAACAGTATTCTCTGCTTCAAGAGTTTCCCTCACCTTATCCGCTAAAGCTTTGCACGTGATCGGTTTCGGCAGGAAGTGGACTTCTTTGTCCAAAACACCGTGGGGGGCAATTACATCGGCGGTATATCCTGATATATAAAGGACTTTCAGGTCGGAGCAGTAAGTGGAAATGACTCTGGCCAACTCTCGCCCATTCATCTCAGGCATAATCACATCGGTGATAAGAAGATCAATCTCTTCTTGATTTTCTTCGTACAAGCGAATGGCCTCTGCAGGAGACGTGGCAGTGATGACGATATATCCTAATTGCTCTAACAAAGTCTTTGTCAATTCGACGAGCATCGGTTCATCTTCGACAAGCAAGATGGTCTCGTTACCTCGAGAGAACTCATTATTCTCTTCAATGTCCTTTGACTCAATTGAAAAAGGGGCGAAAGAAGGAAAATATATTTTGAAAATCGTCTGTTTCCCAAGTTCACTGCTGACATCGATAAATCCATTATTTTGCGTAACAATACCATAAACTGTTGCGAGGCCGAGGCCAGTCCCTTTTCCATGTTCCTTAGTGGTAAAGAACGGCTCAAACAGATGAGAGAGTATCTCTTGATCTATTCCGCTACCATTATCACTGACGGCAAGCATCACGTATTTGCCGAGGGGGATGTTGGAATAGGCCGTTCTGAGAGTGCGGGAAATTTCTACATTATGTGTCTCAATGCTAATCTTGCCAGTATCACCGATAGCATCCCGGGCATTGACACACAAGTTCACCAATAACTGGTCAATTTGAGAGGGATCCATCTTAACGGTCCCCAGGTTTCCACCAGGCAGCCAGGCCAGATCTATATCCTCGCCAATCAAACGACGAAGCATTTTCAACATTTCCTGCACAGTCTCATTGAGATCAAGCAACTTGGGAGTAAATGGCTGCTTGCGAGCAAAGGCGAGAAGTTGTTGAGTAAGATTGGCAGAACGTTTCCCTGCATCTCTGACTATTTCCAGTCTATTCTGGACAGGGTCATCTGAGGGAAGGTTGCTCATCGCCAACTCAACATTGCCAAGAATGACGCTCAACATGTTATTAAAATCATGGGCAACACCACCGGCTAGCCTACCGACAGATTCCATTTTCTGAGCCAATAAGAGCTGCTCCTCGAGCTTTTTCCTATCGCTTATATCCAGGTTGACGACAATAGCACCATCGATTTTTTCTTCATCATCAAAGATCGGAGTGGCATAGTTTAATATTGTCTTTCTTTTTCCATCAAGTGATTCAATCTCTAGAAGCTCATCTACTGTAGTTATACCTTTACGAAATGCTTTTACTGAAGCTCGATCATCTTCTTCTATTAATTCAAGAGAAGGTAATCGCCATGCTCTAATTTTTCTGGGGCCAACGAAGGGTGCACTCGGCTCTGATGCCCATAACTTCCACCCCATAGCGTTTTGATGTCGCACCCTCCCCTCCTTGTCTAAAATCCAAAGAGCGATTGGAAGCATGTCAAATATTTTTTTCATTAGACTCTCCCCCTTACGCAGACTGTCTTCCATTTGCTTGCGTGCGGAAATGTTAACTACTTGGGAGACGAAGTGGCTAACAGTTCCATCACCTTTACGAACTGATGAAACATTTAGTAATGCCCAAATTACATGCCCATTTTTATGAATATAACGTTTTTCCATTTGGTAGGCAGTGGCTTCTCCCTTAAGCAGTTTTTGAACATAGGATAAGTCTATGTTCAAGTCGTCTGGAAAGGTGATATCGTGGAAGGATTTTGATAGCAGTTCATTTTCTGAGTAACCAAGAAGGTTAGAAAGAGCCTTATTTACTTTGATAAAATTACCATCAGGAGAAACAAGCGCCATTCCAATTGCGGCGTATTCAAACGCGTGAAAGAAGCGCTCTTCACTTTCTCGTAATGATTGTTCGGTAAGCTTTCTGTCAGTTATATCGATATTAATTCCCAGTATCCCTAATTTTCTCTCTCTATTAAGAATGGGCACGATAATATTATGATATAATTTTTTTTCTCCATTTTTGTTCACCAACTCACATTCTTCAGAAATGGTTTCTCCGTCAAATACTCTTTTGTTGTTTGACTTCCAGACCTCTGCCGTTGATTGGTCCAGATTCAAATCCTTATTACGGATCGATATCAAGTCACCCCAAAGCCTGACAGATTCGTCGCTTTGCATTATCATTTGTTGATCCATATCGCGCGCCCAGAAATCAAATGGCAAATTACGCATTATAGCAGTTAAAAGCGCTTCCTTTTCAGCCAATGATTGAACAATCAAGGTGTTTTCTGTGATATCACGGATACTGGCGATAACACCATTCACCGCAGGTTCGTTCAGAAAATTCTGACCTATAGCTTCACAATAAATCCATTCTCCAGTTTTATGGATGTGCCGATACTTAACTGTAACAGGTCTTTTGGGGTTCTTTAATGCGTCTTGCCAAGCATTTTCTAAATTTTGGAGGTCGTCCGGGTGAATAACTTCAAATAGTTTTTTCCCCTCCAGTTCGGCAAGCGGAAATCCTGTTATTCTTTCGGCGGCTGGGCTGACATATTGTTGCCGACCATCACCATCTACGATGACTAAAATATCAGAGGTATTTTTTACCAGAAAATTCAATTTTTGATCGCTTTCCAGATGTTTCCTGATAGCCTGTCCAATCTTGCGATTGAGTCGTGCTAATAGTAAATATAGAAATATTGATGTGACTATTATGAACAACAGTCCCTTGTAATTTTCAATCTTGTTAATAACTTCTGCATCCCCCACCAGCCATTCAAGCAGAGAATCAGAAAAATAGATCCAGGCACAACCGAATAAAAAGTAAGTGCCAACTATTCTAAAAATTTGTACGCTTTTGTTGATTATTTTGAACATATAATTTTGCCATCAGCTCGATTGATATCATCATCACTTATTAATATGATAGTTTTATCGGTTGGATTTTATTTGAGAAGACATAATAGCGCTCTAGGCGGGGGGCAGGAATTAGGACCATGAGATAATTTATTGTAGCGTTCACCATTCCTTTACCATGTTATAGTGATGAGCTATGAAAAAGCAAAGAAGAAAACATACAGTCTTATTTGCCACAATAGCACAATTCACCCGTCTCTTCGCAGATGAATCAGTTGATACAACCATATCATAACCAAGCCGATTATTGAAATCCGAGCACACCATAATTACCATTGGATTATCTGTTGAAAATATCAGGTAGCCAGAAAGATGATTCGTAAAGAATGACGTTAGAGTAACGGAGCTCGTATTAAGATGACATCAGCACCTCACGATACACCCTGGGAAAAGATACCAGTAAAGACAAGGAATCGGATGGTTTGGGGGATATGGTTTATCACCTGGCTGGGGTTGCTTGCCGGTATGCTGGAAAGAGTTTTCTGGGAATATGTGGTTTTCTTTTCGGCCATACATGCAGTACTGGTCCTTTTACTGCTTGGTATGCGTATTACCGGATTTCCCGTCCAGGTTCGTCTGGCTTATTTTGCCTGGGTGGCAATCGGAACTTATGTCCCGTTCATGGAAATATTGATGTATATCACCATTCTCGGGCTAGCCTCAAATCTGTTCTTGGGCTACTGTCCTTTGGCAAGAATGCTATATCTTCTACCATGGAATAAAGAAGAACCGTTCTCCCTGAATCTTCTTAAACGAGTTTTTTTATCGCCTCCCGTAGCCGGAAAATTTACACCACCGCCGCCTTCATGATAACAAGTGGAAAGAGTTGTATTTTCTCCTTATCCATCCCGAAGATATTCTCCAGAGTATTTTGTTTATCGCCTGGAAACTTCCATATAATTCAATTGCCTTCTCCAATTACAGCTGTGAGTGTGAAACTGCTAGCATGGAAAAATTTTCAACAAGCAGACTGTTCAGATTACCGGAAAAAACTACATAAATACGGAATAAACAAAGAATTAACAAATGAGAAAATTTATTAAAAATGCTCTCTCCTTATTGCTACACGGCAAAAGCATCTGCTTTGGACGTTGCGGCATATATATTGCTAGGAATATATAAATAGTTGCCAACGAAAACTAAAATAGAAAGGAGGAGTCCGTGAAAAAGGTATTTGTTTTTTGCTGCATGCTGATATTTTGGACAAGTATACAGGCCAACGCATTATCTATCCCCAATGGCGGTGGAGGTTATTTCTCTACGACCAGTATTGCGTTTTTCGATATAAAGGAGAAAGCATCATATGAATCTGATTTCGGATTATTTTCCATGGCGGATCCTACAGACAAGTATGAGATTTTTTCGTACAAGAAAGAACCTTATAATTTTTTCTCTCTAAATTCATCAAACTGGGCTCCACTAGTTGACGGCTTCGGATTTTATTTTGATGTACATACAGGTGGTAAAAATGATGAAAGCGTTGAATATAATTGGTTCAGTGATTCATCTTTAAATCAGCTTTCTAATGGTATTGCTCAAGATACAGACGTTGAGCATGTTTTAACCAATCTTATCGGTGAACATTTGTTAATCGTTTCTCTGGATGATCAGTTAGGTGGTGGAGATAGAGATTTTAATGATATGATTGTTATGGGATTTTCTTATGGTAAGATTACTCCCGTAACAGAAACACCAGTTCCCGAGCCAGCCACAATGATACTTTTTGGTATAGGGTTAGTAGGTCTTGCTGGTGCACGGCTTAGAAAAAAGAAAAAATAATATTCCACATATCCGGAAAACAAAAAGGCAGGGTCAGAAATGGCTCTGCCTTTTTTTATTCCATTTGAAGAAAAGTCCCGGAGAACCCTCAGAGCCCGCGAATAAGCACATCTCTTTTTCTGTTTCCCAAGTCATCAATATATTAGCACTTATTCTGTTACTCCATCCCCACAGTATGAGATACATTTGGGTACACCACATCAACAGATCCGCATCTCGATGAAAAATCGTTGTCACCATTCTGTTCTTCCTGCAGGGCAAACTTCGCGACCAAGCGAACCGGGAACCTCCATTCAGCACATCACCCCTCTTCATCCATAGCAATTTCCATATCAATCATTTCTCTCGCTCTTTCCAAAGCCCGTTGCTCATTGATGCCACCCATCTTTACATGTTGCGAATGACCTGATGGGTTAGTGATATCAAAACTGAAATGAGAATCTTGATTATCTTCGGCATTAATTGAGATAGTCCAACCTTTGTAAGTATCAGATGTTTTTGTTTTCATTATAATTTCTCCCGATCTTCTTTAGCCCTGCGTAATTCTTTTTCTATCTCTGGTGAAAAACAAGAAAAATAAACAGCGCTGATTGAATTAGCCTTTTCTAAAAAATTACATACTTCGTGCATTGCGATATCACAGGCTTCGGCAATGGGAAAGCTATATGCTCCACAACTGATGGCAGGAAAAGCTATGGTCTTACAGTCATTATCAACTGCACATTGCAAACTCTTTCTATAACATGAGGCCAGCAGAGATCTTTCGTTGTTACTTCCCCCTTTCCATATGGGTCCGACAGTATGAATCACAAATTTTGCAGGAAGATTATAGCCACAAGTTATTTTTGCCTCCCCGGTAGCGCAACCATTAAGGGTTTTACACTCTTTTACTAATTCGGGGCCGGCTGCCCTATGTATTGCTCCATCAACTCCACCACCACCTAAAAGGCTGTTATTTGCAGCGTTGACAATTGCATCAACCTCCAATTTGGTGATATCGGTATTAACAATCTGAATAGATTCCATTGTAAGCTCCTGATGAGCCTGGATCGAACTCATTTTCTCTTCAGTTATCTTTTTTTTTCCAAGCATTAGGCAACAGCATTTTCAACACGAATAACAATCATCTCTATCAGGTAATTACCTTTTACGATCCCCGCTCAAATGCCTTTTTGGTTCAGCTGTAAATTTCCACCAGGGAACAGGATCTCCACCTTCCATAAAGTCTATAACAGCAAGAAATACATCAATTTACACAGGGATCATGTTTCTCTCCTGTTACCCGGCATAATTCATAGTGTAGCTGATAAGCATTTTTACCGATTAGATCTGTAGGTTTTTGAATCCCGACCAGGCGAAGATTACGAGCAATAGCTTTGCCGATATTTGGCAGATCCGTAAGGTCTGTTACTTTTTTTCTATCAGGATTTTTCATTGTTGATGGCGTCGTAAAAATTCTATATCTATTTCGTTGCCACGACGTACCTAGTACGCCGAAATGATAGAAATTATGCGCGTCTCGCACTGAAGTTTTTTACTTATCCATCCGATATTTTATGTTTTTACGAGTTTATCATTGTTAGCCAAACTCAAGTTCTTTGACAAGACTATAAACATTCACATCAAGGTTTCTACCGGTTAGTCAAGGATCCCGTCGATGACTATTTTGTCCATCATTATCAATATCCTTCAATTGCTATCCTGGAGCTCAACTCATCAAATGCGAGCAATAAGATTCGACTGCCTGAAATCAGGATAGCAATTTTTGAAGAAGTTTTTGTGATCAATCGTTAGCATAAAATGAGGTTTTGGCTTCGTCATTGATCCATCCAACAATATCTGTCAGTACCTTTGCAGATTGTAGATCTCTTAACAGCATATGATAGCCTTTTTCATAGAGAATCATTCGTTGCTGGTCTTGAGATTTTAACGGTAATCGTTTGTAGAAGTCGAAAACCGGTTCCCTTGGAATAATTTCGTCTTTTTCACCGTATAAAAGCAGAGATGTATCTTTAAATCGCTCTGCGCTATCAAAAGCCCTGTCCATCAAGTTTGACAAACCGTAAAGCACATCGATTCTGGTTTCTTTTATAACGAGAGGATCCTTGCCCAGCTCCCTGAGCATCTCAATATTATCTGAAGCGGTAATCCCAAGGGATTGTCCGCTAACTTTTACCCAGGGTAACGTATGAGCTGAAACCCATAGCGCAAATCTCTGGTAAAAAGGCATTTCAGAACGTGCCCATACTGCAGGAGCAACCAATATAACTCCCTGCACATCCGGGGGATTGCTCTGAGCCATGGTAACAATGGCAACAGCTCCACCCATACTGACGCCAAGAATATAAACGGGAGTATCCGGATATTTTTGTTTAATTAATTTTACAAAAGTAGCCAAATCATCTGTCATTGCTTGCCAACCGCTCCATTTTCCACGTGTTGTGCTTTGTCCAAATCCTCTTTGATCGTAAGCATAAAGCGCCAACTTTTGTTTATTAAAGAACGATGCAGCATCCTTGATAAAGTTTGAGTAGTCGTTGAGACCATGTAATGCAATGACCACTCCCTTTATTTCATCAGCAGGAAGCCACATTCTGAGTGGCAATATGGTGCTGTCGAATGATACGAAACTGTGTTCTGCAATATGCGGGGATGAAGATGAAGACGGGGAATCTGGCGATTGTGCAAAATTTGGTGAACATGCCGTCAATAAAAACAAAACAACTATCTTAAAGCAGAGAATGAAAATCTTTAACTTCACACTTATTTTCAACATAATATCTTCTATATAAATGGCTTAGTCCCTATTCCAACTGCAGGTACCAGTATGTAAGGAGGATTTTATTGCATTCATAATGATCTTCTTATTGTTTCAACAAGATAACCTGACATTTCTCATGCATCTTCAAAACTGGTTGCCATAGCCTGCAAATCTTCCACCGGGATGATCTCCAATTTCGCAAACTGTTCTTTCGTGTAGAGTACAAATTCCCCTTCCGATGATGCACAGAGTTCTCCCTTATCATCGAAAAGCTCAGCTTTAATAATTGCTTTGCGCTCGCGAATTCTTTCCTTGATAGAACCAATGCCAGAGAGAGACGATCCAACATAAACAGGTCGATGAAACTGAATAGTCATTTGCTTGGTCAATATGAACCTTTTCATAAGAAATATCGCCGCCCAACTCATAGTCTCATCCAGAATGGTAGATATCACGCCTCCATGTACCAGCTTGCTCCATCCTCGAAATTGCGGGGTAACATTTATTTTAGATCGAATTTGTTCACCATTTGTCTCGAAGGTCATCTGCAGACCGGAATGGTTTTCCAAACCACAACCAAAACAATCCTTATCCAAATTGGGAAGTTGCTTCCATGGTGCGTCAGAGCTTTTTGTCATTGTCTCTTCCAATTATGTCTCATATTTAAAAATGATTGGCTCAGAATTCTGACTATATTCAATTCTTCAACAATATTTATTTTGCACTATTTTATCTATGAAATTTGAGGGTGATTTTCAGCTTAGGTAACCTCAATAGTAACACAGGATAGAACTATCACGCCCAAGTGGTGCTGAGTTGGTAATCCCGGATTTGTTATTACAAAGATTTAACATCCTGAATAGTGGGACGAATCCAGTTATTCAGGACAAAAAATAATTAGGCTCATCTAATTAAAATCCAACCATTAATCTGTAATTTTTTACAGCTTTCACAATAAACCCCTCGTATGAGAGTTGAGCACCCAGATGTATCATTACCTCTGTTCACCTGGTGTTAAGCGATCACTAAAAATTTTGCAATTATTACACCGGAAAAATTGACAACCCGTAAGTTCCTGTAGTTGCATGATAAAATATTAATAAAATCAATAGTCACGAGTTAAGGTGCAGAAATTATGGAATATAATTTGCACACAAATAATCGAAGAAGGGCTTTGTTTTTGGTCATGTGCCTCCCGGAACAAAGCAACACAAACAACCTGCAAACAAAATCATGAGGTGTAACAATGCCTGAATTACCCGATGTTGAAATTTTCCGGCAATATATACAATCCACGGCACTTCATAAAAAGATCAAAAATGTACACGTATTGGATGCTGCGGTTCTCGAAAATATAAGCGCCTCGGCGTTAGCGGGAAAACTTAAAGGGCACAGTTTCGAACAAGCGGAACGGCATGGAAAATACTGCCTGCTGGTATTGGACAACAAAAAGAATCTGGTCGTACACTTCGGGATGACAGGCTTTTTCAAATACTACAAGAACGATGACCAGGCCCCAAAACATAATCGCGTAGCCTTTGAATTCGACAATGAATATACCCTGGCATATGACTCGAAACGCAAACTTGGAGAAGTTGCACTCACAGAGAGTATCTCAAAATTTATTGAGGACCAAAAACTCGGACCCGATGCCATGGATCCGGAATTATCGGACAATGACTTCCTGAAGTCCCTGAATGGACGTAGAGGAACACTCAAATCGACACTCATGAATCAAAAGATCATCGCCGGTATCGGCAATGTCTATTCCGACGAGATTTTATTTCAGGAAAAGCTCCACCCGACAACAAAGATTACCGACCTTGACGATGAACAG
>JBARUR010000314.1:0-3538 GCA_049645845.1 Desulforhopalus sp.
CCAGATCTTCATGAGCGACCTGAAAGAGCCAGGGTACTTCGTCGAAGAGATCAGTTGGAACAAGGGTGAGGAATGGTATCTTTCGTTATTTGATAATGCCCAAATTGAGCATCGTTATTGCGGCGAGTCCAGTACAGACTATACTAAGCTGCCAGTATACCAGGGTGTTCCTGAACGTATCAACGCATTCAATCCAAAGGCGAAGATTATATTCATCATGCGTGATCCTTTCGCTCGAATCGTCAGCCATTACTGGTTTGCAGTACGGCATATTTATACCGGCGGATTGCGTCAGGATTTTTATACCGCATGCACGAAAGATCGACGTTTTATAAACTTTTCCAACTATCCGATGCAAATTCGTCCCTATCTAAAGCTTTTCGGGAAAATGCAAGTCAAGCTTGTGCTTTTCGAGGATCTCCTACGAGACCCACAAACATTGGTAAAGGAAATTTTGGAATGGCTGGGGCTCGAATACGAGATCGACGATGATATTTTTGGGAAGGCCTGGAATGCTCGTCCTGATCAGATCCTTGGAGTCAGTGGGCTTGGTATCCTCAACAGAATTGCTTATTCGAAAAGCTGGGATTACATTTCACCGCATTTTCCAAAAACTTTGAAGTCCTGGGCAACAAGACTGTCAAAAAAGACCATTGACCCAAAAGATCAACAAATTCATATTGATAGACTGCACGAAGAAATTCGCAGCGATCTTCTGTTACAAACTGAAGCAATGTCAGAGATAATGGGAAGAGATCTTAAACGGGTTTGGAAACTCTAAGCAGCACGGTTCTTGATTGTAAGAACTTTCTGGAGACTGGAATTTGAATTACAGGAGAAAGCAACGGATCCTCTGTGTGCATACCGGTGGCAGCACGCTTCGAGGAAGCGAGTATTCTCTGCTCGAAATCCTGCGTGGCTTCAATACAGCAGGTCGTGACATATTGCTACTTTGCGACCAGGACCTGATGTTTGAAGCCGCACTAGCGGCAGGTCATAAAGCTTGCAAAATTCCCTCGAGTGAGCTGATGATCGATTTCCCGGACATCAAGCTCAATTTTTTCAGGCTTTTTCTGACCAATATCGCTGTATGGCGGAATATAAAATCATTCCAACCGGATATCGTCTATTGCAATGGCGGAAGATCCTGCCAGGGCAGTCTTTTCATTTCCAAACTTGCCGGGATACCCTTGGTTGTCCATTTGCGAGCTCCGTATCCAAAGCGATATCACCTGTTCTATGGTACTCCATGGGCTTCAACCGTGATACACTGCTCTCGCTTCATTAAAGATTATCACGAAAGTCGTGCCAAATTTCGCAAATCGATTTTAATCCTCAATGGTATCGATTTTGATTCAATGTTTATGAGTTCGGTTGGGAACCCAAAACAGCACGTTGATTCCCCGACAACACCACGTAACAGTGTGGTAATCGGTTTCATCGGAAGCCTGATTCCACGCAAAGGTGGCGACATTTTGATTGATGCTGTGGATTTGCTCAGAAAAGCTGACTATCCTGTCTCCCTGCTAATTGGCGGTAAAGAACATTCTCCTCTTTACCATGAGCAGGTCAGAAGGCTCAATCTTGAGCAATACATACATTTCATCGGTGAAGTAACAGACCGGGCTCAATTCTATTCAGGTATAGATATCCATGTCTTGCCATCACGCAGTGAAGCGTTCGGCCGCACAATTATTGAAGCGGCGATCTGTGGCGTACCTTCCGTAGCTCACCGTGTGGGAGGAATCCCTGAGGCGATGTGTGATGGTCAATTCGGAGAACTCTATACCCCAAATGATCCGAATATGCTGGCAAGAGCCATCTCACTCATCATCGATAAAGGTGAGTGGGGAGTTAAATGCAACAGAATAGCGGCCCTCGCGGAAAAGAATTTTGGGATCGCCCGGGTTGTTAACCAAATTCTAGCAGAGCTTGATACTGTGTAAAGTATTACCAGCTACTTCACATTATCTTTGTTGCTTAATTTTTACCCCCAAGATTAAAACAAGGAATGAATCCCTTATGAAAATTCCATATATATTATCAGAAAATATGCATTGGCTCTTTGATAAAACTCAGACAGCTGCCCAATTCATTTATTCACGTATAAAATCGGAGACCTATGTGTTAGAAACACAAGACGTTCGCGTCTTTTGCCTCTTCATAGGATATCCGCGAAGCGGGCACAGTTTGGTCGGCTCTTTGCTGGATGCCCACCCCAATAGCATCATCGCGAATGAACTGGACGTTTTGAGATTCGTCAGCGCCGGATTTGATCGTGATCAGCTGTTTTTCCTTCTTATGCGTAATTCGGAGCTGTATTCGAAAAGGGGTCGTACTCAAACCGGTTATCAATACGATGTGCCCAACCAATGGCAGGGGCGCACGGATCAACTGCTGGTGTTGGGAGACAAAAAGGGTGGAATGACCACCCAACGTTTGAGCAAAAACCCTCTGCTGCTCGATAAAATGAGAACAATGCTCGGCGTGCCGATTAAGTTTATTCATATAGTCCGCAATCCATTCGATAACATCACCACAATGGCCTATCGAACGAATTCAACGATTTTGAGAGAAACCATGCACTATTTTGAGTTGTGTTTGAAAAATACGTTTATTCTCGAGATTGCCGAACCACAAAACGTGTTGAACATCCGGCATGAAGATCTGATCACCGCCCCGGAAGAGACGCTTGCTAAAATGATTTCTTTTCTTGAACTTGAAGCTGACGCGAATTTCTTCCAGGATTGCGCCGGGATCCTTTACAACTCACCTCATAAAAGCCGCGAAAAGCATCAATGGAGCCCCAAGGAAAAGGATTTGGTACTTAGTCTAAGCAAAAAGTTTCCATTTCTGGCCGATTACACTTATGAAAATTGAACAATATTCAAATCACCTTTCGCTTAAGGATAAGGGGAATATTATTAGTAAAGTCAAAGGAAGGGAGTCTCGAAAAATTGTTCGAGTAAGTTTGAGTCGGATAGCCGGCGAACAACTAAAAAACAATTCTTCGTGTTTTCGATATTCTTCTATTTCTTAAATATGAATGTAACTGCTGATTTTGGATTTCTTAAAATTGTGTGGACCTTTTTACGCAACGCATCTGGCAAAATTGGTAGATAAATGAGAAAAACAATGACCAATAGAAGCAAAAAGCTGTTGAACAACAGAGAAGCAATTAAATCAGATGGTCCATAAAGAGAACAGACACTCACACCCGCCCAAAGACCAACTAGGATTCCAACCGATTTCCAGCGCAATTCCATATTGAATAGTCTTCTTGCCCGCCAGTAGACCCAACAGGTCCGGCTGACAAAAGCAAAAAGTGTAGCCCAGGCAGCCCCCATACCTCCGTAGATTGGTATCAGGAAAACATAGCCGACGGAAATTACAGCAGCAGCTATAAGCGTACCATACGTGATTTCTATTGTTTTATTACGCAGTAATATACCAAAATTAACATATTGAAGTAATGCATTGGCAAAATATCCACCCAAAACTACGGGTACAATTTTTGCGGCACCCCAAAATTCAGGTG